>QMZF01000155.1 GCA_003663055.1 Archaeoglobales archaeon
CAACAACGTCGCGGGGTGTGCAGCAGATTGTTGCGATAAGAAAGTTCTTGTCCTTGCTCTTTAACTTTTCAAATCTTACAGCATCGATGCGTTTGAAGGCATACGGAGCCATTCCGAAATCTATCGAGTCTAGGAAAGGATACTTTTCCTTTTGCAAGAAATCGATCATGAGGGGCGTTAGATAATTCTCTCCATCTATTTCAAGCTTTGCAAGTCTTGCAAGAGCATCTCTCTTCTCAAGAGATATCGAGACCATCGAACTCACTCCAGCGTAGCGTTGGGAGGAAGGTTATTGAGATGCGGTTTCCATACGTCCTCAGCCCTTATTCTGAACTTCTTGTCTTTGTGAAACTTTAGAAAGTCCAAAAGATTGCGAACTGCAACTTTTAACGCCTCCTCCTCAATGTACTCAGCGGGAGGCATTTCCGCGTGTCCGGCGGGATACGCCTCTATAAGCTCCGCCGGCACAACACCAAAAGCGGGACGCAGATAGAGATCCGCATGTTCAAGCATGTTGGTAGATATGACGAATTCCTTGCCGTTGAGTTCCACGCGCTTAACCCTCTCAGCGTGCCTCGTAACTGCGGGCCTGTAAAGACTCTCAACGCCCGTGTAGAAGAACGTCTGCTTCATACCCGCATCAAGCAGCTCCATGAGCTTCGCATACTTCTCCTCCCTTAGCAATCGCCATGCTGCGACGAGGTAGGGGTGTGACCTTATCCTCTTCTCAACAAGCTCAAAGAGTGTGTTCTCCTTTATCGCCTGCTTTATTGCTTTTATCTCTTCAAAACACACGTAGAGGTTGTGTTCTGCGATTAGCCTCGCCCTCTCCCCCTTTTTCATTCTCCTCATCTCTTCCGGCGTGTACTTCGAGCAAACAGAACAGCTACACGGGAAGTAATGCATTTCTGCAAGCTTTTTTGTCCCGTAGGGAGTGAGGTAGCGATCATCTTTAGCGTACAAAGCATAGGCAGCAGAATCAAAGAGGTCGCAGCCGAGGGCAACGGACATGGCGAAGAACATTGGATGACCCACACCAAAGAGGTGGACGGGAGCCCAGGCTGGCAGCACAGACTTGACTTCTAAAACGATGCGCACAACATCTACAAAGCGGTATGTGTCAAGGAGGGGAACTATTGCTCCAATTGGAAAAATGGCCTTAACTCCTACCTCTTCTGTAATTCTGACAGCCTCCTCGGCCGATTTTCTTCTTAGTTCGGGATGCGTTGAGCCTTGGATTGGGAGAGCGAGGAGTGATTTTTCGTTGCTGAACAGTTTGGCAGCTTCCCTTTCTCTCTCCAGCGTCGTTTTCATGTCTTCTTCTGCAAGCGTGATTACAGAGTCGGGAGGAGTTGGTATATCGAGCGGAACTGCTATATCTGAACCTATGGTCTTCTGAAACTCGACGATTTCCCTATTGTTAACCTCAACGTCCCCGTAAACCATGAGCTGGTAGCTGCCACTGTCGGTCATCACCGCAAGGTCTGTATCAAGCAAACCGTGGACCCCTTTCTCAATGGCCACGTCTCTAAGCTGTGGGCTGCGGTAGATTATGTAGGAGTTTGTTATGACCATGCTCGCCCCGAATTTCTTCATTTCCTTGGCGGATATGAATTCGACGTTGGGGTTTATGACGGGCATCAGTGTTGGTGTTTCTATTACGCCGTGAGGAGTTTCGAGCTTCGCTATCCTTCCCATCGCATCTCTGTGAGTTATTTCGAAGTGCTCCATCGGTGAACGTTTGGCGTACTGTATAAAAACTGTTGGCCAAGTTAGTTTGTTTAGTCTAGAAAACAATAAATATCATTGTTACAATAATAACAATATGGGTAAATTTCGATCTGTGCTTTACGCGATTTTTCTTTTATTACCAATTTTAATATCAGCCATACTATTTAAATTACCAGAGAAAGTGAAAGCGAACTTGGTGTTTAGTCCAAACGAACCTAGCATCCTTAGAATTTACGCTTCCCAGTTCGTTCACTACGACTCGTCGCATCTCATTTCTAATATGGTAATTTACTTGGTCTTTATAGTTGCAGCCTATATACTTTTTAATAAATATAGGCAGGGTGAGACTTTTTGGAGGGCATTTGCAGCTTGTATGGTTCTTACACCTCTGGTTTCTTCAGCATCGTGGATTATCGCTGGGATGATTTTTACACATTTAGGAAACGTAGGAATCTACGGCTACTCCGCAATTGCATCGTCTGCCATAGGTATGTTTGGTTCCGCGATAGCTATTTATCTTACACTTCTCGGCATTGAAAGAAACTTTGCATTTTTAGCCGTTCTCACCTTTGGTCTGGCATTTGTTCCCATTGTTTATGGTCAGGCAATGCTTACGTCCCTTTTGATGACGCTTTGCGTACTATCTCTGCTTTACAATCCTCCACACCATATAAATAGGCAGAATATTTGTGAAGCCTTTATTTTTCTCCTACTCTATCAAATAGGTGTGCAAGCGATGTTTCCTTCCGTAATATTTCACGGCCACGCTGCGGTAAATATACCGTCACACTATGCTGGTTTTTCGACGGGGTTTCTGACTACATGGGCTCTGTATAACTGGAAGTTAGAATCTCGAAAGCAAGGTTCTGCAGAGCTTAGCGGAAAGCCTTGGGTGAGCAAGTAGTTTCGCAAGATTTGGAATAATTTTGAGCAGTGACGATGGAGAGTCCATGTGAAGCTCATGAGCAAGTTTTTCGACACCTTTGCCAACTTTTACGAGATTGACATAATCTTCATCGCTTAGCACGGTGTAAAGAGACGCTATTTTTTCGCCAACCCTGTATTCTTTGCCCATTTTTTTCAGATATTCTCTGCAGTACTCATTCAGGTTGGGAAAAGTCCTGCCAAGAACCTGGGCTGCTACGAGGTGATAGTAGATACCGCCACCTGTGTAGGGTTTTACCATGCCAGCTGCATCGCCTATCAGTGCTGCGTTGCCCTTCACAAAATCAACGAGTTTTAGGGGTATAGCTCCAGCGTTAAGTTCTATAATTCTGCCCTTCACTCTGCTGGAAACAGACGGATGCTTTTCAACGAGGTTCTTGAAGTATAATTGTGGACTGTGAGCTATCACCCCTATGCGGGAGGTGTCGCCTATTGGCACGGCATACGCAAAAAAGCAGTCGGAATAGTCTTTACCAAAGTACAACTCCACCATGCGTTCGTCGAGGGGTTCAAACATACATTCGACCTGGATTGCTGGTAGAATTTCTGGGCGGGGAAAGTTCAGCGTTCTTGCGACGGTAGATGCTACGCCATCTGCGCCGATTATAATATCGTAGCTTAGGACTTCTCTTCCATTCATTCCGCTGAGTAAAGCTTTATTTTTGCTGCAATTAAGAAACCTCGTTTTTATCCTTACTTCCGCATCGTCTGCTGCCTTTCTTAACAACTCAGCATCCAAAATCTTCCTTTCTACAACTACTGCCCCACTCCTCCCTCTTAACTCTAAAAAGCTACCATTGGGAGCAAAGACGAAGGCACCTTTTATTTTGTTGAGCAAGCATCTATTCGACACGAATTTCCTCAATTCCTTAAAGCAGGACTCGCTTATCAAACCCGCACACTGCACGGGAAAGCCTGCTGAGGGGTGTTCTTCTACGATGGTAACCTCCGCTTTGCCAGCAAGATGAATGGCAGTAAGGCTACCAGCAGGCCCACCGCCGACGATTAAGACTTGCACAGGATTTGGTTACAGGCTTGTAAGAAAAAAGTTTGGGAAGTTCAATTCGATGTTCACTCGATTGGTTCAAATTCGTCTTTAGATGCTCCGCAAACTGGACACATACTTTGTTGGAGGTATGCCGTAGTCTGGATCCCCAGTTTCCTCATCGTAGACG
>QMZF01000156.1 GCA_003663055.1 Archaeoglobales archaeon
CTTTTCGCCATATACGTATAAATATACGTATATATCCCACGTCTAACAAGCCTTGAAAGAGGGAAAAACGGCTCTATGCCTGTCTTTGACGGTTGTTAGGCTGTCCAGAAGGAGATGGAGAAGCATGCCAAAGGCGAGAGGAGGCAGATGAGCCAGAGAAGGAAAGCAAGAAAGACGTTGTGAAATACGGTGGAACTGTTCCTCCTGATACTCTTTTGGGAATCCAGAAGTATTCCCTATCGAGGTCGGGAATTAGAGCTCGGCAAGAAAGAGAAGTGCATTTGGGGCATCTACGAGCAAACCCGCAAGTAAGGCGAAGCCTGCATGTGTCAAAGCGCATATTTAAAGATTTAGATTCCAGTTATTCAATCTCTATCTTCTTTACTTCCTTCTTGCCCTCACCGCATCGCTTCTGCAACTCTTCCACCTTTCTAACGTGTTCATCAACTAAGCTCTTAAAAGCGAGTAGAAGCTCTCTGTAGGCGTTCAACATGTGCTTCCTGAACTCCTCCGGCATAACTTCCTCTGGTGTTGGCACCCTAATCTTAATTTCTCTTGGCATGTTGCTCACCTGAATTTAATTCTGAGTTCCCCGTTCTTAAAGCTTGCTCCTTTCGGCTCCCTTATAGCTAGGCTTTGCGGGAGGAAAATTATGCGCTTCCACTGCCCAGCAACAACAACCAGCTCCTCACCCCTCTTAAAGAGCTTTAGCTGCTCCTTCTCTACAAAAGGAGCTTTTATTGCAAGAACGAAATCTTCGCCATCTTTTTCAACACTAATTGGCCTTTCTCTGTGAAGAACTTTAATGGGGTCTTCTTCACCGTAAAGCTCGTCTGCAACCTCGTTTAAAAGCCTTCCAGAAACCTCGGTTGATTTAAACGGGATGCGAAGTATTGGAATTGGAAACTTCTCCTCTATCTCCTTTAAATAGCTCTCCTGAATTTCCAGCCAGTTCGCGAAGTACTCGCCAGCTTGTTTGGGAAATATCTTGTTGACTATTACACAATCAACACGGTAGCCGAACAGATTTAAGTAGGTAAAGGCCCTCTCGGATTCCCTTATAACCATTCTTTCTGGATTCATGACTATTCTTACTGTGGTAGCTTCGCTTTCAAGTATATCCTTGAGCTTGCTTATGCGGGTGTAGAGATCCTGGATTTTGTCCAGAACTTCATCACTAGGAAGTGGAACGTCTATAAGCGGTTCGGCGATGGGTTTAACGATTTTAAGGACTTTTTTCTCTATGCCAAAGAAGCGGTTCATGTACCACTTTGCTACCTCTGGTACGCTGAGCAGACGAAGGGTTTCTCCAGTTGGCGCGCAGTCGAGGATTATGGCATCGTACTCCTCCTTTTCGTAGAAGTTGAGAAGATGCAGTAAGCTGGCAAGCTCGTCGAATCCCGGGAAGATCGCTAGTTCTTCTGCAACTACATCCTCTATGCCCTGCGATTTGAAAAAGAGCGTTAAGTATTCTTTTATTGTGTTCCAATGCCTTTCCAGCTCGTATTCGACGTTTACTTCCATTCCGTACAGATTTTCATCGATCTCCGTCGGATAGGGGTTAAGCTCACAGGCAAAAGAATCTGCAAGACTGTGAGCCGGATCGGTCGAGATTACGAGGGTTTTATACCCGAGCTTCGCCGCTTTGATGGCTGTAGCTGCAGCAACTGTCGTTTTTCCTACACCGCCCTTGCCGGTGAATAAAATTATTCTTGGTTCCATTGATCAACATAGCTTGCTGGATTAAAAACTATAGTCCCTCCACATCATCCACAGGATGCACTTTCAGCCCAGCCAAAACAGTTTTTGATTAAAGGTACCACTCGGATTGATGTTCAGCAGTCCAGACATTTGGAGGGAATTTTTCGAAGCGTACTATCGCGATGAACTGAACAAGCTTGCCGATAGCATCGAGATGAACGGCAGTCGTTCCCTCTACGTTAATTTTCTCAGAGATTTGGCCATATTCAGGGAAGGAAGGCTTGCAGAAGAGCTGCTTGAGATGCCAGATGTCGTGATGCGGCATGCGAACGAAGGATTGGCGATTGCGGAAAACATACACGACGTAAGCTTAGAAGGCTGCATCGCTCGCTTCATTAATCTACCTCTCTCCCGCCGCATCCTCATTAGAGACCTTAGAAGTGAACATATAGCGAAGTTCGTGGCAATAGAGGGCATAGTCAGGAAGGTCACGGAAGTGAGGCCTAAAGTTGTGAGAGCTGCTTTTGCATGCAGTAGCTGTGGAAAGGTCGTTTACGTCGATCAGGACGATTCCCAGCTCAAGCCGCCGTTTGAATGCAGGGCATGTAAGGGTAAGAGGTTCGTTTTTCTGCCGGAAGAGAGCATTTCCATCGACAGCCAGCGAATAAAGATCCAGGAGTATCCAGAGAATTTGAGGGGCGGAGAACAACCCCAGCAAATAGACGTCATGCTCGAAGGCGATTTGACGGGTAAGGTGAATCCTGGCGATAGGGTAATTGTAAACGGCATCGTTAGGGCGAAGCCAAGGGCAATAGGGTCGAGAAAGCTCGCTCACATGGACATACACCTCGAAGGAAACTCCATCGAAATTCTCCAGCAGGAGTATGAAGAATTTGAGATTACCGAAGAAGATAGGAAGCGAATAATCGAGCTGAGCGAGGATCCGGATATATACAACAGAATAATTGCATCAATCGCTCCGTCAATATACGGCCATGAAGACGTGAAGCTTGCAATAGCCCTGCAGCTCTTTGGTGGAGTGCCGAAAAAGCTGCCAGACGGGACAGAAATCAGAGGAGACATCCACGTTCTGCTCGTTGGCGATCCTGGCGTCGCCAAATGTGTTGACTACAACACGAAAGTTCTGCTTTCGGATGGAAGCCTTGTAAAGATTGGAGATCTCGTTAACAGCGAGTTGAAAAACGGAAAAACTAGAAAAATAGACGATGGAGTTTATGCCGAGACGAATCTCGATATAATCTCATTGGATTCTCGCCTTCTGAAATCAAGAGTAAGCAAGGCAAATATCGTCTGGAAGAGGCGTGCTCCAGAGATAATGTATAAAATAAGAACTAAAACGGGCAGGATGCTTAGAGTCACGCCAACTCATCCCTTTTTCACAATAAAGAACGGTAAATTCGTTACTATCAGGGCTAAAGACTTGAATAAAGGTGATTTAATCGCTACACCAAGAAAAATACCTGTCTTTGGTTTTCCACAGTTATTACCGAACTCTTTTGAGAAATCCAAATCAAACAACGCTGTAAAGCTTAGGCTCCCAGAAAGGACTTCTCCAGAGTTCTGGAGATTCATAGCATTGTTCATTGCCGAAGGCTACGCTCAAAAATCAAAAAGCGGATGTGCAATATTCTTCACGAACAACGACGAAAAGTTAATTGGGGAGTTTTTTACGTATGCCGAGAAGCTCGGCCTGAATCCGAGTATTAGAAATCCGCATAAGGGTAAGAGCGCAAGAGAAGTTATCGTTTCTGGAGTGGAGTTCTATAACTTTTTGGAGCTCCTCGGTATTGCTGGCAAATCGAGGGAGAAGAAAGTTCCCGACTTACTATTCAGGTGCAGCAAAGACGAAATCAAGGCGTTTTTGTCGGCTTTCTTCGATGCAGAAGCAAGAGTAGATAGAAAAAGACCAAAGATCACAGTAACTTCCGCATCGAAAGAGCTTCTTAGGCAGATACAGCATCTTCTGCTGAGGTTCGGTATAATATCCCAGCTACACGAAACTCAAAGCAGAGCGACAAATTCGCGAACTCCAGAAATGAGAACGTACTTCAGGCTTACGATTACGGGTGAGAACGCTCTGAAATTCGCTAAAGAAATAGGATTCACCGTCGACTACAAGAA
>QMZF01000157.1 GCA_003663055.1 Archaeoglobales archaeon
CCATAAAAATTGATAAGGGATTTGGATTAAAAAATTTCCCTAGGGAAATCAAAAAAAAGCGTAACAGCGGGGAATCAGGGGGATTCAGGGCACTTAATCGAAAAATTTGTTCAAACAATGACTAATTAGTAATCAATACGGTTCCGTCGATTATCTCCAGCAATCCTTCCTGTTCGAGCTTGTGGATTAGCTTTCTTGCCTCTTCCTCGCTTGCCCAGCCATAATCCTTTGCAAGATAGTCAATCAAATCCTCTAACGGGACGCTGGATCTTTTCCTGAGCAATTTTAGAATTGCCTGCATTCTAAGGGGTTTTTCTTTTTCCACGATCACCTTTCCGTTGGTGGTTGGCTCTTTCTTCAAGATTATCTCCTTCCTGATGAGACCTCTGATCTCGATATAACCATCATTTTCAAGCTCTTTCAATTTTTCCCCTATCCACGCTGAATACTCGTTTTTTATAAATCCTTTTTCCAAAAGCCACTCGGTTATCGCTTTTTGGGTTTTGCGCCCCTCTTTTAAAGCTTTGAAGATTAACTGCACGTACGGATCAACCCCCTTCCCGAGAATGAAGGTTTCTCCATCGTTCAAACCCCTTAAAATAGCTGCCTCTGCTGCTTTTTCTAAGTCCAACCCCTCCAGTTCGGCGTATTCCTTCAGCAGTTCGAAGGTCTCTGCAGAGAGTTCAATAGAACATTTCTGGCGTTCCGCCTGAGAACTCTGAGCTTTGCTCCCTTTTTCTCGGTATCTGCGGGTATCTTCTGCCCCTTTGGCCTTCAGCCCATTGCGATGCTCGTTTCTTTGTTTTTCTCTTTTCCTTCGTCTGAGCTCGCAGCAGAAATCGTTGAGTTCTCTTGGCAAGTTGAATTGCCTGAGCTTTCCTTTTACCTTTTTCATGAGCTTGTAGTTGTCATTCCGCTTGTCGTAGGTTAGCGTCCAGCCAGCTTTAACGTACTCCTCAACCTTTTCCTCGTTCCATTCCGTCATCTTCATCTTTCCAGAGAGTGATCGCCATTTCCGAAACCCTCACATTTTTGCCCTGCATGTCAAGGAATTCCTTTGTATCTATTGTGATCGTATATTTCACTTTTAGCGCTCTTTTTACCAGCTCAGCTACTGTGACGGCTTTCGGGATTCTGGTTCTGATAGCAACAAGTTTCACCGTCTTCCCGTTTGAAAGCGCCTCGATGGCTTCAACAGCATAGGAAATTGCCGGGGAGATTGGAGATGCCTATGATGCGGACATCATTCATCGTCTCACTATTCATCGTCTCACCGGCCTAACCGTTTTTTCCCTTTTTACCGAGAAAACGTCCTATGATTTTCATTCCTTGCAGTAGACCAATTCTAATCCCTACCTGGCTCCATCCCCTTAAAATCGTTCGCACGTCCCGGATTCCCGGTTTTTTCCCATTGCTTAGCTTTTTGATGACTTCAAAGCACTTTGTGTTCCAATCAAAGACTTTAATCAGTCTTTTCTCGTACTTACTCCAGTCCCCCCAGTGTTTTAGCAGAAGTTCGACGCTGTCAATACCTTCTTTATTCCCCCTCCAGTTGTGCAGTTAATTGCTCCCGCCGATTCGCCTACTGCAATCACCGTGCTCCCGCATTGTTTAACGAGTGGCCTTGATAGCTCTGGAGACGACAACCTCATCAACCAACTGCATCTGCACGCGATTTTTCCGTCAAACTTTGGTAGGGAAGGAGTTCTCCCCACCGACCCTGCTCCTACATGCACGTACTCCCAGCCGGAAACATCCATGAATAACCGATTCCGGTATCCAGCGGGGTAAAGACCATGCAGCTTAGCTTCGCTTCGTTTCTCACTTTAGCCTGTACAGTTCTTGCATATATCTCGTCCAAACCTTTCCCGATTACGGCCCTTCTGGCGGTTGCGTCGATTACAACCAAATCATTCTTAGAGTTGAATGGCTTGCAATAATTGTAAGGTGCACGTACGACCTCAAAGCCATCGAGGCAATCCCTTATGAATCTCGGCTTGTCAAAAATAACGGCATCAGCCTTCACCGGTGTATGGATTAGAAAGGTCTCAATTTTGTTCAGGACGTAATCTTCTGGAAGTTCTGCCTTATTAACTGCTTCCTCTAACGCCTTTCGGGAAATTCCCCAAGCGCATGGAGAAATTCCGCAGGATGTTTTATGGCCGGGTTCGTAAATTACTACATCCTCTTGCCTCGCTATTCCCTCAGTAACAAGCCGCCTTGCGAGATATGCTCCCGACATCCCACCACCTGCAATAATTATCATGCAACCACCTACCCGGGAACGCAAAGCATGGGGAGCACGCTAAGCGTGGCAGAGTAGTTGATTATGATGTGTCCGACAAGCCCCGGAAGTCCGCTCTTGTAAATCAGATCCGCGAATGCCGCGAATGCTCCGAAGAGGAAGGCAAGAAACATTGCAGGAATTGAAGCCTGGTAAACGGCGAAATGAAAGATTGCAAAGGTAGAAGCAGAAACCAGAGCTGCCGGAACAACACCTATTCCTTCGGCTGTCGTTGGCGCAATAACGCACCTGAAAAACCCTTCTTCCGCGATCGGGATCAAAAAGGCTGTGACAATGACTGCTGCAAGAGGTCTGCCCTTCAGGCTGAGGAACTGGTATGAGTATGCCAGCTGGTATGCCCCGATAAAGCTCATCAGCACAAACGGAACTGCTACTGCAACTCCCACGGCTAATTGTTCGCCCCACTTGCCATAACCCCATATTAAAATCGCTACATCCGACTTTTTCGGAGCTATCCTCTCTGCCAAACCCACAACTCCAATGAAAACGCAGAGAAAGCTGTAAATCACTGAGAGAGCGAAAAGCTGCGGTACATTTACCATCAGCCAGGCGAATCCAATAATGATCATTGCTCCCAGCCAGAGCCAGTCCTGTAGAATGGCTGCTGGGCCGAGTACGTACCCCGTGGTACGGGCCTGAACAAATAGTCCATCGGGTTCGGGCCAGTGTCCCTAGGTCTCTCTTTCTTCTCAATCTCAATACTTAACTGAAGCACCGTCAAAGCTAGCCCGACAACAAAAATCGTGAGAAGGGCTATTTCAGGGGGAACATTATATCACCTTGCCGTTTTTAGCAGGTAGGCTACTGAAAAACCCAAGATTGCAAGCACTACTTCGAATCCTGGAACCGGTTTGGGTGTTGTAGGTGGTGGAACGGGAAGTGCCGGAGCGGACTTTGCACACTTTATCACATACCTCTTCTCACTGCTGATCCCATCCGAGAAGGTTAGCTTTCCGTCTTTATCCGATGTAACGGTCTTCCATTTCTCATCGTTTTTGTAAATCACGTACTTTGTGTTTGGTGCCAAACCCTCAAAGCTGGCGATAAAGCTTCCAGCTTGCTGGGAAATTGCAGAGAGATCAAAAACAGTAGCTCCCTTTACATCCTTGTTTTCAGGATACCATCCGTGAACTATTATCGTTAGCTCCACTGTTGGCTCAAACAAGCAGTAAATTCCTCCGACCCGTATTCCCCTCCCCGTAATGGATTCCTTGCAGATTAACGATCTGTCGTCCTCGTAAACGCAATCCCAGACGTACTTAGTTGGCCCCGGAGGATCCAGGATCGTTCCGGGAGATACGGCCACGGCTTCAACCGTGTACGCTGGAAGTACAGGCAAGATCAAAATTAAAAATAATAAAATGAAATTTTTGCTCATTGCACATCACCGGCCCAAGCCAGCCAGTGCAGGTTAGCTTTAGCTCCAGAAACTTGGCTTTCCTGCAAGATTTTGACGTAAATGTCGAAGTACCCCGTTGTAGTGTTTTTTCGGCCCACCAATACTCCAGCTCGAAGTCATCCGCGGATACATCTA
>QMZF01000158.1 GCA_003663055.1 Archaeoglobales archaeon
GCAACGTCTGGTTTGGTAGCTGACGCAAGGGTTCTCATAGATAGAGCTCGCATTGAAGCCCAGATAAACAGGCTTACGTACGATGAGCCCATCAGCATTAAAGAGCTGGCTAGGAAGATATGTGACTTCAAACAGCAGTACACACAGTATGGAGGAGTTAGGCCATTTGGAGTTTCACTTCTGATAGGTGGCGTTGATGAGAAGCCAAGACTTTATGAGACCGATCCAAGTGGAGCGTTACTTGAATACAAAGCTACGGCAATAGGGGCTGGAAGAAACGTTGTTGTTGAGTACTTGGAAAAGGAGTACAGGGAAGACATCGGATTTGAAGAAGCGGTAATTTTCGCGATGGTTGCCATGGGAAAAGCAATAGAAAGCGAACTTACACCAGAAGGAGTTGAAATGGGTTGGGTAGGTTTAGAAAGGCAGTTCAAGCAGTATGAAATTGAGGAGCTAAGACCCTACGTAGAGAAGGCAAACGAAGTAATAAGAGAGGAGCTGAAGAAGCAATCGTAGTGCTAAAAATAAAAATAGTGATCTCTATGGTATCACTGGATAAAGCTGTAGTTGCGAGGTTGAAAAAACAAGGAGAGGTTTTCGAGGTACTTGTTGATCCTTATCTTGCCAGAGACTTAAAAGAGGGCAAAGACGTTGACTTCGAAAGGCTTCTTGCAGCAGAAGAAGTGTTCAGAGACGCTAGAAAGGGTGATAGGGTTAGCAGCGAAGAGCTCAGGAAGGTATTTGGCACAACAGACTTACGCTCTATAGTAAGGACGATAATCGAGGAGGGAGAAGTCCAGATTACTGCCGAGCAGCGCAAAGAAATGCTTGAGCAGAAAAAGAAGCAGATAATCGAATTCATAAGGAGGAACACAGTAGATCCCCGCACCGGAGCTCCACATACTCCAGCTAGGATAGAGGCTGCAATGGAAGAAGCAAAGGTTCACGTAGATATATTCAAGCCCGTTGAGGCGCAGGTTAGGGATATAGTCAAAAGTATAAAACCTATCCTGCCGATAAGGTTTGAGGAAGTGGAAATAGCCATCAAAATACCGGCTGAATACACCGGCAAGGCAATTTCAGCCCTTTACTCATTCGGAAATATTACACAGGAGGAATGGCAGAAAGATGGAAGCTGGATTTGTGTGATGAGGATTCCTGCTGGTATGCAGGCGGACCTTATGGATGTACTTGCCAAGGTAACAAAAGGCGAGGCCCTTACAAAAATCCTTAGGAGGATACAGGGATGAGAAAATTAGTCATACCGGGAGATCTTGTAGCAACAAATCCAAGAGTAGCTGGCTATGGAACATATGTCGAAGGTGGGAAGGTTTATGCAAAGATACTTGGCCTTCTGGACAAGACCGATACAAGTGTGAGAATAATCCCCCTTAAGGGGAAGTATATCCCATCTGTAGGAGATATAGTTATAGGAATCGTTAGAGAAGTTACTGGAAACGGGTGGGTTGTTGATATTCATTCTCCCTACCAAGCCTTCCTTCCCTTGCCCGAATATCCAGAGAATAAGAGTAGAAATCTTAAGGTAAATGAAATTCTCGATATTGGGGATGCGGTAATAGCGAGGGTTCTTAACATCGATCCTAAGATGAAGGTTACTCTAACGATGAAGGATAAGGTCTGCAAGCCCGTTAGGGTCGGTAGAATAGTTGCTATTAACCCCGCAAGGATTCCGAGGGTTATAGGTAAGAAGGGAAGCATGATACGCCTTTTGAAAGCAGAATTGGGAATTCAGATCATTGTTGGTCAGAACGGGCTGATCTGGCTTAATGGAGATAGAAGGAAAGTTTCCATTGCCGAGGAGGCCATTTATATTATTGAAGCGGAGGCACACACCGAAGGCCTTACAGACAGAATAACCGTGTTTATAAAATCAAAGAAAGGTGAACTGGAAAATGAACGAGGAGAAACCCAAGCTAATAGTTGATGGAAAAAGGCTTGATGGAAGAAGTTTTGATGAACTCAGGCCAATAAAAATCGAGGCAGGCATTCTTAAGAGAGCAGATGGCTCTTGCTACATTGAGATGGGAAAAAATAAGATAGTTGCTGCTGTTTATGGGCCGAGAGAGGTCCATCCGAAGCATTTGCAGGATCCGAGCAAGGCTGTTATCAGGTATCGCTACAACATGGCACCCTTCAGCGTTGAGGAAAGGAAAAGGCCAGGGCCTGATAGGCGGAGCATTGAGATCTCGAAGGTAAGTAAAGAAGCACTCGAACCTGTAATAATGAAGGAGCTCTTTCCCCGGTCAGGGATAGATATCTTTGTTGAAGTCCTTCAGGCCGATGCGGGAACAAGAACAGCATGTTTGAATGCTGCAAGCGTAGCGTTAATCGATGCAGGAGTTGCGATGCGAGGAATAGTTACGGCTGTAGCAGTGGCGAAGGTTGATGGACAGCTAGTCCTCGATCCAATGAAGGAGGAAGATAATTACGGCGAGGCTGACGTGCCCTTTGCCTTTCTTATAAGGAGTGGAAAGATAGAGTCAATTACACTCCTCCAGATGGATGGGAGGATGACTGCCGAAGAGTTGAAAAAAGCCCTTGAGCTTGCCAAGAAGGGGGCAATGGAGATCTATGCTGTGCAAAGAGACGCGATAATGAGAAAGTATCGCAGCGAAGAAGAGGTGGAGTAAATGAGCGAAGACATTCTCCTTGACATAAAGCGCGATTACGTTCTTTCAAGACTTAGAGATGGGGAAAGGATAGATGGAAGGAGATTTGACGAGTACAGACCGATTGAAATCCACACTAATGTTATTTCAAAGGCTGAAGGTTCTGCTTTGGTAAAAATTGGGAACACACAAGTTGTTGTTGGGATAAAACTCCAGCCGGGAGAGCCATTTGCCGACACGCCAGATAGAGGAGTATTAATAACGAATGCAGAACTCGTACCCTTAGCATCTCCAACATTTGAACCCGGCCCTCCGGATGAGAATTCTGTAGAACTTGCAAGGGTTGTTGATAGAGGTATTAGAGAGAGCGAAGCGATTGATTTAACGAAACTCTGCATAGAAGAAGGTAGCAAGGTCTGGATAGTCTTCATAGACATACATGCACTTGATGATGACGGCAACCTAATGGACGCTTCAGCTCTAGCAGCGATAGCTGCTCTTCTGACGACAACGGTTCCGGCAGAGCGTTTTGGTGTTGGTGAGGACTTCCCACTTCCGGTGAGAGATTTGCCTGTAAGTGTCACATCGCTGATAGTAAACGACCACATCCTAATCGATCCGAGCAGGGATGAGGTTAGTGTAGGGCAGTACTTCATGACTATAACAACCGATCAGGACGACAATATAGTTGCGATGCAAAAGAGCGGAAGCTATCTTCTTAGTGAGGAAAAGTTTTATGAACTCATCGACGTCAGCATCGCCAGAGCAAGGGAAATTAGACAGCTCCTTAAAGATGTTTAAAGCTACTCAGGTTAACCTGAAGGGGTGTAGGAAATGGCAAAAACGAAGAAAGTAAGAATGGCAGGAAGGTTTGGGCCAAGGTACGGTCTTAGAGTAAGAAGAACGCTCATAAAAATTGAGGAACTGCAAAGAAGGAAGTACGTTTGTAAGAGATGTGGAAAAAAGGCAGTTAAAAGGGTAGGAACGGGGATCTGGGAATGCAGAAGTTGTGGTTATAAGTTTGCTGGCGGCACGTACATCCCCGTAACATCTGCGACGAAGATAATGAGGGGATAAAGCAATGAGCTACATCTGCTTGATTTGCGGGGCGGAGGTTGATGTAGACCTTGAAAGAAATCTAATACAGTGCACTAAATGCGGAAATCGCATACTAATGAAACCCCGCCCGCCCGCTTTAAAGAAGAGA
>QMZF01000159.1 GCA_003663055.1 Archaeoglobales archaeon
AGCCTTTCAAGAGCTATGCTGAGCTGCACACCTCTTTCGCTGTCTGCAAGCTCGTGAACTTCATCGACAACAACGTACTTTACGTTTTTTAGGGATTTTCTAAGGTGTTTGCCGAGGAAAAGGATCTGCAGGGTTTCTGGGGTTGTGACGAGGATGTGTGGGGGCTTTTTAGACTGTTTGTAACGTTCTGACTGGCTCGTATCACCATGTCTTACAGCAATTTTAAAACCGAGCTTTTCGGCAATAACTCTTAATCTGCGGAGCATGTCACGATTAAGGGCTCGAAGCGGTGTTATGTAGAGGAGAGCAATACCTTCGGGCCCCTCATTAATCATGCGCTGGAGTAGCGGAGTTATTGCAGCTTCCGTCTTGCCAGAGCCGGTAGGAGCTATTATGAGCAAGTTCCTACCTTCAAGTATCCGTTTCACCGCCTCCTCTTGTAACCTGCTTAGCTTCTCAATTCCTGCATGCCTTAGAGCCTCGATGACCTGCTGAGAGAGCATCGCAATTCGTCTGTTTGATGCAGGGGTTTAAAAAGTCTAGGGTGGAGAATTTTGTAGTAAAATTTAAATTTTCTTTGAAAATAAACATTATTGTTCTCCTTGGATAGTTTTTAGTTCCGTTGATCTTGACAGCAGGGAGTTGCGGGAGGGGAGTAGGTTGTAAGTTTTTTATAGTTAAGTAAGAATACTATTGCTACAAGGTACCTAGGCTGACAGCCGAAGTTAAGGTGAAGTTAAGGTGGACACCGAGTTGCCTGGGTTAAAAGAGCTGCCGATGATGGTAAGTTCGGTGGAGGAAGCAAAGCTCCTTGCGTGAGCAAGAGTTTTTTAATTTTAACTAACCAAATTGTTTTTGTGAGACTTAATCTATAACTAAATTTATTATCTGCAATTACTATCTCAATCAAATCAAATTCGAAGCTTACCCTCAAGCACACAAACTGCATTTCCACCAACCCAAACGCACTTTTCACGGTCAATCTTAGCGTATATCGTACCCTCCCTTCGCATTGCGTGTCCCTGCTCGAACGTGTACTCTTCCTTAACAAGCCTATCAGTGTGTAGATAGTATGCAAGCGCAGCTCCGGCAGTGCCTGTAACGGGATCTTCTTCAACGCCGAGAGCTGGAGCAAAGAACCTCGTTGCAGCGTCACACCTCGAATCGAAAGTGAATGCATACACGCCATCAACGCCACCGTTTATGCAGTAATCAGCAAGCTCTGGCGTTGGCTTTAACTCCATTAACTCTCGAAAGCTTGCAACTTCCACGATGCCTATCTTTAGTCCTACATCCACCACAGCAAGTGTGGAACTTGGAGAAGGAAAATCCATGGTAGTTCTGCTGGCAAGTTTTGGTTTTGGCATCCTTATCCAGATTTTGTCTTCAACTTGCACTTCTACAACTCCAGCATTCGTTATGGCTGTACAACTGCCTTCAGCAATCCCCTTAAGCTTGAGCACGTGAAAAGCTGCAATCGTTGCGTGCCCGCAAATCGGAACTTCAGATGTCGGCGTGAAGTATCTCAGGCGGAAGGAGTTTCCTTCTTTCTTCACGAAAACGGTCTCTGATAGGTTTAGTTCAGAAGCGAGAGCGAGCATCGTTTCCTCGTCAAGCATACCAAGAACGACAGCAGCAGGATTGCCCTTCAATGGTGTTGTTGTGAATACGTCCACCTTGTAAACGTCAAGCTCCATGAGCACAGAGGACGATGGAGGATTATAAAGCTTTAATGTCTACAGCATCTCAACCCTGCCAAGCAGAGTTCCATCGAGCAGCATGGCTTCAGCTTTTCTGTAATCCCATCTGCGAAAAATAACGCCAGCAGGCCTTTCGATGTTTACGGCTGTTGAAGCGCATAAATCGTTAAAGGCAGGCATTACAATTATTTCAATCTCCTCATCGTCAATCTCAGCCCTGCCCTCAAGCCAGATTCTTTTCTTAACCCCTCCAACTTCGTCTCTGATGAGAACGGCTGGATGCGCATGTCCCACGATGAGAACATCTGCCTGCAAAACTTCATCGTTTGGCAAAGCGTGGCCGTGTATAATTCCAACTTTCCCCACCCTTATTCCGTGAGGGCTTGCTGTCTCAACAATATCATCAATCCCTCCATCGTGATTTCCCTTTACAACGAGCAAAGGAATTTCAATCGCTCTAACAAGTTCTTCAACCGCTTTACGCTCCCTCATCCGCATGCCTATATCGTGCTTAACATCTCCGGCAACTATAACTTCATCTGCCTCAACTCTTTCAACAAGCCTCTTTAAGCTTTCAACAACAATTCTGTCGTCGATAAAAAGGCCTAAGTGCAAATCGGCAACGATGAGCCTTCTAGTTCTGCCTTCAAGCAGCAACGCCGCTTCATTTGTAACCCTAAGTAACCTCACAAAAGAAGAATCTTTTACCAGTTATAAATTTAAATCGATACCGTTAGGCAATGGCATGCCAAGCTGTGGGAATATTCATTGCTGGTATTCTTGGTTCTGGCATCTTCATCATTCGTCAATCGCTGCAGATGTTGCAGGTGAGGCATCACTCATCGCCTGGCTCCTTATGACAATCCTTGCAGCTCTCATCCCTAACTTTGGTTATCTCGCTTCAGCCTACCCCTCTGCTGGGGAATTGCGGAGTTCTGAGGAGGGCTTTTGGAAAGCGAAAGCTTTGGCATCTGAATTTCGATGCTGAACTCACTGGCCCCATGTTCCTTTCCGTAATTCCCACACCAATCCCCATCGTGCTGCTTGCCAGAGCAGCTACCTTGCGATGATTCTCGGCCTTGATGAGAAAAAGGGTGTGCATAGCCATTTTTATGCTTTTAACCCTCTCATGAACTTGAGGTGTAAAGTTCACGGGCGATGTGCAGTTTTTGCTCTCTACCGCCGTCATTATACTCCTGCTCTCCATAATTTCTGCTTTGTCTCTTACAAGCTTTGGAAGTCTTGGATTGGATAAAGCGGGCTGGAGGGTTGGAAGGGCGATTGTTCTGATATTCTGGTGCTACATGGGTGGGAAGCGGCAACGCATCGCCCGAAGAGTTAGAATAAAGGAGGTGAGATATTAGTCACACTCTATTCTACTCTAAGGGCTAAATAAAAATTAAGTAAAAAGCTCTCTTTCAACTTCATCTATGTAGTTGCTTATGTCCAAGCCGTAGCGTTTTGCAACTAGTAACGCTGCAACTTCCGCATCTACAAGATTTCCGAGCTTCTCTTGCTGCGTATTTATCTCCGAAATGACCTCGCTTGTGTCTTTCCCCGTTTTTCCTGAAATTTCTGCCACAATCTCATCGAAGACAGTTGAGGAGTTTATTCTGCTGAGATCCGGCTTAAAATCGATGGGAACTTCGATACTAGAAACGTCGAATGCTGGTTTTACGGAATCGCCCTCCTCAATAAGGAAGCCTTTCTTTATAGCAAGTTCAACGACTTGCTTGCTTTTATCATGGGAGAACCACTTGAAATCGAAGGAAAGGACGTATGTTAGCTCGGACTTTGGCATGCTTCGCTTTCCCTTCCCCTTGAATGCTGCAGCGATGATTGTGCGGAGCATACTTGATGTGAGTGTTGAGGGCTTTAAAAGTTGCCGTAAAATTCTATTTGTGCGGAATTGTGGAGGGATCTGATGTAAGTTTTATATATTTTTTCAGTTGAGAACTGACTTGAATGTAAAAATAAAGGAATAGAGACGCATAGAAGGAACTTCGAGAGTATGGAAAAACAAATTCTATAGAAATTTAAACAAAGTTTTAAAAAATTAATTAAAAAATTAATTAGCCATTTCTTCTGTAAATCAAAGCAGTAATTCCTATTCC
>QMZF01000160.1 GCA_003663055.1 Archaeoglobales archaeon
ATTGAAGGGAGAAGCAGTATTCCAACTCTTTCCTAGCGATGTATTTGGAGGTTTTATTCTGATAGTAATCTCAGCCGTCTTCCTAAGGGGCATAACGCACGATGAACACGATGCATTCTTCGGTTTTGGCTCACTGATGCTTGCTGTATTTGGCGTTCTCTACATACTCGTGCTTTTTGCCAATGGATTGGATGCCTGGATCGTGGGAGAGGAATGGAACCCCGTAGAAGATCTAAGGATTGAAATTGTGTTACTACCACTTGCCATACCCGGATTGATTGCCCTCAACAGAGCGAGGAAAACCCTGCCACCTTAGTTTTTTTTATATGGAAGATATGAAACTCTTAATCGCAGCTTTAGCCTTTGCATTTTTCATAATCTGTCCGAGAATGGCAGGAATTACAGCTTTAATAGCCAAGTCAGCGGGATTGGATCTTATTAAGGTTACAGTTCTCGGCAGCTTAGTAGCTATTCCCCTCGTTGCTGCAATGGTTCTAATCTTTAGCAGGTATGGTCTAATTGCAGCCTTAGCTTTTGCAGTCTTCACTGACTTTCTATCAGCTCTTGCAATGAGAGAGATCAGTCTGAAGGCAGGAATTGAAACTCTAGTCATTGCTCTGTTCGTTCTGATAGGAGTTAAGGTCGCTGCATACGTTTCAAGATTTATTTAAAAACTAATTATATTATAATTTAAAAAGATTTAGCAAACATAAGTCGATCGATTTTTAAAGCTGATGCGTTTTCTTGGAGCTGGAGGTCGAGGAGCGAAATGCAAAAAACGGCAATGAGAGTTGCAATGGTGGGCAACCCGAACGTTGGCAAAACCGCCCTGCTCAATGCCATTACTGGGGGAAGTTTTGAAGTAGGAAATTTTCCCGGCACGACCGTTGAGAAGAAGGAGGGTAAAGCAAAGATAAAGGGTGTTGAGGTCGATTTCGTAGACCTGCCGGGAATATACAGCCTAGAAGCCTACAGCCTCGATGAGAAAATTGCTCGAGACTACCTCGTCAACGAGAAGCCGGATGTTGTTCTGAACGTTATTGACGCAACAAACCTCGAGAGAAACCTCTACTTAACTCTGCAAGTCTGCAAACTCCGTATACCCATGGTTATAGCTCTCAACATGGTGGACGAGGCAAAAAAGAGGGGTATAGAAATTGATGTGAAAAAGCTTCAGGAAATTCTGGGCGTTCCGGTTGTTGAGACTGTTGCAGTTGAAAGTAAGGGCATTGATAAGCTTAAAAACGCAATTTTTAACCCCTCCGTTTGCAGAATCGAGTTTGAAAACAGGCAGAAGTTTGCAGAGCAGATAGCGGAGCAGGTTGTAAGAAAGACTGAAAAACTAACGCATCTCGATGTGCTTGATGAAGTTTTTACGGATTCCATTTTGGGGATACCAATATTTTTCTCTGTAATGTGGATGCTCTTCCGCTTTACTTACGATGTTGCCTCACCGTTCGTTAATGCAATAGATCTGCTGTTTTCGACTATTTCCGATGCAGTAGGCGATGGAAGCGTTATCGCATCACTTATTAGTCATGGGGTGATAAAAGGTGTTGGCAGCGTTCTTGTGTTCGTACCGAACATAGCATTCCTTTTCATAGCCTTAGCTTTCATGGAGCTTAGCGGATACATGGCGAGAGCAGCGTTCATAATGGATCGAACGATGAGCAGGTTTGGACTGAATGGTAGAGCCGTTATTCCGCTCATAATGGGTTTTGGCTGCAACGTACCGGCAATAATGGCAACGAGAGCGATAGACGACCGGAAAGTTAGGCTTACAACGATACTCGTGAATCCGTTCATGTCGTGCAGCGCAAGACTGCCAATCTACATTCTATTTGCTGGAACGTTCTTTCCCTCTATGGCGAGTGCCGCAATAATGTCTCTCTACATGCTCGGTGTTTTACTAGCCCTGGTGTCAGCATTCTTTCTGAGGAGGTTTGCTTTCAAAGGGGAGGCGGAGTTCATAATGGAGATACCTCCCTACAGGGTTCCGAAGTTCTCTGCCATTGCTAAGCTGACTTGGAGTAGAGTTAAACATTTCTTAGAGAAGGCTGGGACAATAATACTCGCCATGTCGGTTGTCATATGGTTTCTAACGAATTATCCATCCAGCACAGTAGGAGAAAGCTATGCTGGCATGATCGGCAAAGTTCTGGAGCCGCTTTTCGCACCTATGCATTGGAGCTGGGAGCTTGTGGTTGCGCTTATAATGGGATTCGTTGCCAAGGAAGTCGTCGTGGAGACAATAGGTATAACGGTTGGCGATCTCCACTCCCTTCTCACGCCCGCCCAGGCTTTTGGCTTTATGATTTTTTCCTTACTCTACATGCCGTGTCTCGCAACTCTTGCTGTGATAAGGAGTGAAACGGGAAGCTGGAAGTGGACGGCTTTTGCTGTTGGCTATAGCTTTATGCTCGCATACGTAATGGCATTCCTGCTGACCGAAACGCTAAGCTTGAGGTGGTGGGAATGAACGATAAAACGATGAGCCTCGCACTTGCATTAATTTTTATGGCGCTTGCAGTACTGGAAGCAAGAAACTCAGTGTTGAATACCTTTGTACTACTCACGATAGCTGCAACTTACTTCAAGGGAGCTAAAAAAGGCTATGCATATATGATAGCTGCATCTCTAATCGCGGTGTGCTTCGCAGCAGTGTCTGGCCTATCGATGCTTGCGAGTGTGATAAATGCCACCTTTTTTGAGGGACAAAAAAGCTTTGAAGTAGGCATTGTAGGTTTTGTCTCCCTTATCCCGCTTTTAAAGCTCAGAAGAGGTCATACTCTATGATTTTTACTTATTCTTCACCACACCCCGTAAATTTCTTTTCCGCACTCTGGACACTTTCCATTCTTTGTTCTGTCTTCAATTACTGAAAAATGGTATCTTTTAATCAGAACGGCTTTGCAGTTTGGACAGTACGTATTCTCGTACTTATGGCCGGGAACATTTCCGATGTATGCGAACTCAATACCTTCCCTTTTTGCAATCTCTACAGCTTTCTCAAGCTTTGGTATGGCTGTCGGAGGCTTGCTGAACATAAACGCAGGAAAATAGCGGGTAAAGTGTATGGGAACGCTACTTCCTGCATACTTCAAGTGCTTCTCCACGACTTCTATAACGTCATCCTCGCTGTCATTAACGTCTGTTACGAGAAGGTTTACGACTTCTACGTGTATTTTTCTCGCAGCGAGCTCTATGTTCTTCCAGACGTATTTATCGCTCTTTCCTCCGCAATAGTCTCTGTAAACCTCCTCATTTCCCTTTATGTCTATGTTTATTGCATCTAAACCCGCATCAATCAGCATTTTAAGAGCTTTTGGCGTCATATATCCGTTTGAAACCATCGTGTTCTTCAAGCCATGCTCCCTTGCCAGAGGGAATAAGTCGAGAAGGTATTCAAAGAGCAAAGTCGGCTCGTTAAAGCTGGCACATGTACTAGCATCTTTTGCCTTGATTGCCCTTCTAACGATTTCCTGAGGAGGGACGAGTTCATAGTTCTCAGGTGGTAAAGCCCTAGAAATCCGCCAGTTCTGACACCAGACGCATGAAAGATTGCACGAGTACGTTGAAAAAGTGATTGATGTTGTACCGGGTAGAAAGTGGAAGAAGGGTTTTATTTCCATTGGCCTGCTCTCAACGGCGCTTATATTTCCATACGTTAACGTGTAAAGCCTTCCAGACACGTTTATTCTAGCGTTGCACTTACCTTTCTCACCCTCGCCTATTTTGCACATATTCCAGCAAAGATGACATCTCCCATTTTTTGAAAGCAAGGCTGGCCGCACATTATTAATTGGCGATGAAA
>QMZF01000161.1 GCA_003663055.1 Archaeoglobales archaeon
AAACCATCGCAGGATCGTGAAGACTCTTACGAGAGAAGGACTTTGCCTCGTCGCCCTTGAGAGGGCAGACTCTCTCGCTCAGAGATTCGTAGTGCCAGAAAGGCTGCGGTGGAGGCTGAGACCAGAGATATGTGCGGTGGAGACGCCTTAGGGTGCAAGAGCTTCGACGATCACCCTAAGATGATCACAGTCGCCAACCGAAGATTATAAATGTAGATGTAGATGTAGTAAGTGTAGGTGGTCGCATGAGGATTAAAGGGAAAATCCAGGGGCGGGACTACGATCTCAGCAAGGAAGAAGTTGAGGAGAGAATGAGAGGTGTAGAGCCAGAGCCGATACGGAAGTACTACGTGGAGATAAACGGCAGAAAGTATCCGATAAAGCAGGTCGTCGCCAAATGCCTAGGCTTAGACCCCATCCAATTTACTTCAGCATACGCCTACAGGATCTTGTCAAGACTGGGGTTTAAGGTCAAAAAGATCGAGAGTTGAACGATGAAGGGGGGAAGTGTTGTTGAAAGGATTTTCGAATGGTTGGGAGAGCCGGTTTACTATACAGATTTGGGTGCTATGTATCTTGGAGACTCCAAAGAGCTTCTCAAGAAATTACCACGTGAAAGCGTAGACCTTGTAATCACTTCTCCTCCCTTTCCCCTGCAAAGAGAAAAACCGTACGGAAGATTCTGCTTTGAAGACGAATTCGTAGAATGGTTCATGCCGTTTGCAGAGCAAGTTAGGCGCGTCTTAAAGCGCACAGGAAGTTTTGTGATAGATTTAGGAGGCACTTATGTTAAGGGAAGACCTATTAGGTCACTGTACCAATACAGACTGCTTATTAGACTTTGTGATGATCTAGGCTTCGCTCTGCCCGAAGAATTTTTCTGGTTTAACCCATCTAAGCTCCCCTCCCCCATAGAGTGGGTAAATAAAAGGAAAATTAGAGTTAAAGATGCTGTCAATGTCATTTGGTGGCTAGCAAAGGATGACTATCCCAAGGTCAGACTTGAGAATGTCCTTATAGAGTACTCTGATAGGATGAAGCTCCTTCTGAAGCTCGGAGAAAGGTTCTACAAGCCTAAAGATAGACCATCTGGACATAAGATTTCTGAAAAGTTTATGAAGCTAGGCGAGAAGAAAGGTGCAATTCCACCAAACCTTTTGGTTATACCGAACACCGACAGCAACTCAAAGTATGTAAGGTACTGTAGAGCCGTAAATACACAACCGCATCCAACGAGATTTCCGATTGAGTTGCCTGAGTTCTTCATAAAATTCTTAACAGACCCCAAAGACCTAGTGGTTGATATTTTCGCTGGCTCAAATGCTGTGGGGGAGGCTGCGCAGGCATTGGGTAGGTGCTGGATATCTATAGAAACAAACTTAGAGTATGTGGCAAATTCAGCATTCAGATTTTTGGACGGAAACGAGTCTGCAGAATCCCTCACACGAATATACAACTGCATAATGCAAGGGGAAACCGGAATACACATTAAGAGGAAATGCAAGGGCATCTTGTCATATTAACGCCTCTCCTTGCATGTATGCTTATCAGCTATTTCAAGACACCTTGTTATCCTGCTTGCGTGCTCTTCAGCCTTTTCAAGTAAACTTTCGTCGGTCACTAAGTCACCACGGTTAGCCAGCGCCAGACGGATTGCAGCGGCAAACCTAACTTCCTCATGACGCCTCTCATCCAAAAGGCGCCTTAATATATCCAATTCCCACGAAGAGCTTAGGTCTATGAGGGCGAGAACGCAGCATAACGCTTGTTCATCTGGCAGTACATTGATGTAATCTTCCAGAGTTTTATGATCACCACAATAAGCCAGTGCGACTGCCATTGCTGAGGCTACAATAGGATCAATCTCAATCTGCAACTGACGCTTTAAATCGCTGATGGCCTTCTTTTCTCTTCTGTATCCCAACACTCTTGCCGCGGTAAACCTGATATCTCTTCTGTTGCTCTTCAGCTCTTTAATATACTCATCGCTTGACTTCTCCCCTATACATTTTGGGAAGGTGCCTCGAATATTTGATAACTTCCAAATGAGGCGTGCTTCACTCCCATGCTGACGACCTTTACGACCACTCACTCTCGCGCCTTCTTCCTTTTCCCTAAGCTCTTTTACTTCCACAAAGAGGTAACGACATTTCACGCCCAATTGAAGTTCCAGAAAAGATATGATATCAGTATCATCAAGCCCTGCGTCCCAAGGGCGTCTGTCTGAGTGGGACATCGAGATTTCAAGCTTCTTCTTAGACCTCACTTCAAATTTCCTTCCACATTTCACACATACTAAATCTGGAACTCTAGCACCTTTAGGCAGCAGCTTGAAAACTACAGGCATAAAAACTCCATATTCAAGCTCGCGAACATCATGACCTAGATTCTTTAGAACTTTTTCGATAATTTTTGTCGCTATAGTAGCTTGTTCCAAATACCGGACAAATTCCTCGTTAGACTTATAGTAGGGATTCATTGTTGCTGTGAAATGACCTCCAAAGATCCATCAGGATGCTTTACAACGCGGATGCCCGTATCGCTAAGCTGGAAGTTGCCAAAAAGAGCTGGATGTTTGACAACGATACGCTTCGCCGATTCTTCAAGCTCCTCAAAACTGCAATCCTCAAAATGAAGGCGATCCTCAGATTTAAACCTGCCAAAAGCCGGGATCAGACGACGAGAACAAAGGAAAATGGATGGAACTCGAAAAACCCTGGGCGGAGAAAGCCAAGACTTCGCAGAAAGACTTTTACGAGGAGATGCGCAAACTCCTGGGGGTAGTCCTCGCTTCCGAGGGCGGTTCTTGGCTGTGTTCTCCTTGCTGTGTAGCTCCTCTAAGGACACTTCAGGTGGGTTTAGTGCTTCTAGAACCTTCTTGCTGTCGAGGTAGAAGGTAACCGCTTTTGATACGACATCACAGATGTTGTCAGGCTCACGTCCTGCTTCTATCTCTTCACGCAGCCGCCTATACACAGCCTTCCTAATCTTCACAGGTACCGCAGTCATCAATTAATGTTGTCAGGCAAGGCTTTTTAAACTTCGGTAACCCCTTTATTATTGATGACTGGGAACGACGCTTCAGGCTTGGGGATATTTGAGTATGTAGGGTCACTCGTAAGTGACCCTGAGGGTATCGTGGTCTGCGAGCGGAGCGATAAGCGGAGAGTTATCCCGTTCGGCGAGATCAGGAGAGTTGAGGAGGAGCGGACGTTGCTATCCAGTTTTCTGGGCGCCGTCGGAGGCGCCGTGATAGGTGGTATTGTTGCGCCGCAGCCGTTCAAGGTGCCCGCAGCGATTGTAGGGCTCATCATAGGCGGCATTGGCGGCGTAAAGATTGCTGAGGTTATCAACGAGTGGTGTCGAAGGCGCCCGTGCGCCTGTTACAGACGGTAATGTTCCGAGATACATGCTAGGATAGTGGCAATGTCTGAGGTTATAAAGCCTGCCAGGAAGGTTCGCAGTTTGGAGGAAGCGCTGCTCAGAGAAGACTTGGAATTCATGCTCATCGGCGAGAACGGAATTGAGGTCAGGGAGTACGAGAACGGGACCCGTGAGATAATAGCGAAGGGACGCTCTCTGTTCGTGGAGCGGAGAAGGAGAAAAGAGTGAGCCCGCCATGACGGCGGACCCTACAACCCCGCAAGGAGGAGTTGGTTTTAAAGACATAAGAACTTTGCTGCGGGACGTGCTGACGCCCGAAATTCACGAAGTGATGGCTGTCATTGAGTTCGACAGCACTTACCCATACAACACGGTCGGAGCTTACGTCGGGCGTCATCTAGA
>QMZF01000162.1 GCA_003663055.1 Archaeoglobales archaeon
ATGAAGGAAGAACTTGCGGTAGTCTTAGACAACCTTGGCGTACTATGCCTCAATCTGAACAAGCTGGAAAAAGCAAAAGAAGCGTTGGAAGAAGCGTTGTTAATAAGAAAGGAGATGGCTGAGAAAGGTAAAGGAATTCCCGAACTTGCAAAAACGCTCAATAACCTAGGTGTCCTTTACAGAAGATTGAAAAAGCTTGACGAAGTTGAGAAGTGCTGCACGATGGTCCTCGAAATACTCGGGAAACTGTCTGATGAAAGCTATGAGCTGATTTCTTATCTTGCAACAGCTCTCAACAACCTAGCATCGCTATACGTGGAAGAAGAGAGATTTGAGGATGCAGAAAAGCTTATTGCCGAAGCCTTAAAGTATGAAGCTTTCCTTTCGCCCGAGATAAGGATGAAGTGCTACATTACCGCTGCTAAAGTTCTGGAAAAGAAGGGTGACGAGTCGGCGGGAGAGTTTTACTTCCGCTCCGCCTGCCTTGCATTTAACCTCTTTAGACAGTTCGGCTACAGCTCTCCTAACTTTGTCGTCCTTTTTGAGAAGGCTGAAAAATTCTTAAGTGGGGAAATGAAGGGCGATGCGGCAATAATGAAGAACGCAATAATGAAATACTACTACAGGGTTGGTGCAGCACTTCCAGAAAACCTCGAGCACTCTGAGAGGGGCGAGATAATACTCAAGGCTGCAAAGGGTGAGAACTTTAAGTTTGAGGTTAAAAGTGAAGAAGACGTAACGGCCTTCCTCATAGCGAAGGATGTGCTTGCAAAGGTGAAGAAATAAGCGAAATTACTCGAAAGATATATTAATACCTTTTTACACTTTTTTATAAAATGGCGGGAAGGCCCTTGGATAGAGATATCTTACTTGAGAGGCTGGAGAGAAAGCTCGCTCAGAAGGAGAAAGAGCTGGAGGAGATGAAAAAGATGGTAATTGACGACGATAGAATAGCGGAGATAAAGGGGGAAATCGCTAGCTTGAGGAACGAATTCAAGAGGGTTCTTGAGTTGGAAGCAAAGGTTGTCGAACTCTCGAAGACCGTGGAAAGCCTCATGTCCGAAATTCTTTACCTAAAGGCGGAACTTAGGAAGGACTATCCAATCGATAAAATTGAGAGAAGTGAGGAAAGCAAGGAAGTGCAAGGAGAGGAAGGAGAGGAGGAGTGTACGGAGGACAACCTGATCATATGCGATTAGTGTCATGCACATTAAGAAACTCATCATAAGAAACTTCAAATCCTTCGGCAAGAAAGTTGAGATTCCATTTTATAAGGGATTTACGGTTATCAGCGGGCCAAACGGGAGTGGCAAATCGAATATAGTCGATTCTATTCTTTTCTGTCTCGGCCTTTCAACTGCTAAAAGCCTGCGTGCTGAAAGACTAACCGATCTCGTTTACAGTTGCAACGGTAAGCAATGCGAGGAGGCTGAGGTTTCCATAGTATTCGACAACAGCGATGCAAAACTGCCATTTGAAGGTGATGTAACCATAACGAGGCGCATAAGGCTGACAGATAAGGGCTACTACAGCTACTACTACATAAACGGGAAATCCACGAATCTTTCAGAAATTCAGCGTTTGTTAAGCAATGCAGGCATTCACAGCGATGTATACAATGTGATAATGCAGGGCGACGTAACACGTATTACAGAAATGACTCCTGTGCAGAGGAGAAAGATCATAGATGACATCGCCGGTATATCCGAGTTTGACGAGAAGAAAGAGAAGGCCATAGAAGAGTTAGAGATTGTGAGGGAGAACATAGAGAGGATAAATGCAGTTCTTGCAGAAGTTAACGCCAGACTTCAGCAACTCGAAAAGGACAGGCAGGAGGCGCTTCGCTATAAAGCACTTCTGGAAGAGAAGGAGTACTGTAACAGGTTACTAACAACCCATCGCTATCGAAATCTTGTGGCGAAAAGAAACAGGCTCGAAAGTGAAATAGCGAGAATGGAAAGGGAGAGGGACAGATTATCGGCAAGAATAGTAGAGATAAATGAAAAAATTCAGGCTTTAAATAGTGAGGCTAAGGAGATCACTACGAAAATTGCAGAGGTAAGCGGAGCAGCATACACGAAGATTCAGGAAAGGATTGTTGAAATAAACTCGGAGATAGAGGCAATAAGAAAGTCTGGAGAACTTTACAGAAGAGAGATTGCGAGGCTTCAGGAAGAGAAGACAAAGCTTGCAGTTTCTATTTCAAAGCTCAGGGAGGAGCTAGAGTCGTGCAACGAGGAAATCGAGCGACTTGCCATAGAAAGAATCAGCCTTCAAAGCGTTGTCGATGAAACCGCGGCAAAGCTCGAGCTAATAAAAGCCAAGCTGGAAGAGGTTGATGCAAAGTACAGTCAGATGAGAGATAGGCTTCTAGCCAAGAAGGAGGAGCTCGAAGCCCTGAAGGAAAAGAGGGCTGAATTGATTAGGCATGCTGACAGGCTGACGGACGTAATAAGAAGGGCGGAACTCGACATAATCGAGTTGAAAAAACAGAAGGAAAGGGCTGAAGGTACGATTGCTAGCATCGAAAAGTCCATTTCTGAGAGAACGAGAGAACTTGAATCTCTTGAGCTCGAAGCTGGCAGGCTGATAAAGCTTAGGAACGAAATAGACAACACGCTTTTTGCCCTTAGAAACGAGCTATCAAAGGTTGAGGAAGAAATAAAGGCAAAGGAGGTCGAACTTGCAAAGGTTAGAGCTGAGCTATCTGCTGTGCAATCGGGCTTTTCGAAGGCTGTGGAGTTGGTACTCGAAGCAAAGGAAAGGAAAGCTCTTCCTGGCGTTTATGGTACGGTTGCGCAGCTCTGTCAGGTAGACGAAGCTTATGCTCTTGCCCTCGAAACCGCTGCCGGCAGCGCTTTGCAGTACATAGTTGTGGATAACGAGGATGATGCCGTAAGGGCGATAAAGTACCTGAAGCAGATAAGAGGGGGTAGAGCTACTTTTCTTCCATTAAACAGAATAAGAAGAAATTTTGAGAAAATAAACCTCGACAGGAAAGTTTTGTCAGAAAAAGGAGTCATAGACTACGCTGTCAACCTGATAAAATGCGAAGGCAAGTTTAAGCCAATATTCAACTTCATTTTTAGGGATACGCTTGTTGTCGACAGCATAGATACTGCAAGAAGGCTGATGGACAACAAGAGGCTTGTAACCCTCGAAGGCGACCTCGTTGAAAAAAGCGGAGCGATGAGTGGCGGAACAGCAGAGAAGCGAGGAGTCTTACTTTCTAGGGAACTACTGGAAAAGGAAGGCAGACTGATGGAGGAAATCACCGTTCTTAATAGCAAGAAGGCGGACGTTATTAGAAAGCTGAGGTTAGAGGAAAACAGAAGGAGAGAAGCTCAGCAAGCAGTCGATGAGATTGGTGGCAGAATAAGTTCTGCAAGAGGCGAGGTTTCCTCTCTCAAAAGCAGAATAGACGAGGAGAAGGAAAAAGTTAGCGGAATAGATGCCAGAATTCGTGAGAGGGACGAAGAGCGAAGAAAAGCGTTCGAGGAGCTTTCGAAGATCGATGCAGAGATTGAAGAACTTGGTAGAGAAGTTTCGAGGGTTTCGGAAGAAATTGAGGGAATAGAAAGAGGGCTTAGAGGCAGCGAAATTCCAAAGCTGAGCAAGGAGTATGAGAAGCTGAGAGATGAGCTTTCTAGGCATAGAGAGGCTTTGATGTCGGTTGAGAAGAGGATCGAGGCTGCCGACTACAGAAGGGAGCAGATAAAGAGGGTAATCGATGAGAAGAATGCCGAAATGCGGAGAATTGATGGAGAAATAGCGGCTTTGACCG
>QMZF01000163.1 GCA_003663055.1 Archaeoglobales archaeon
ATTGCGAGCATTGGGGAGCGAAGAGCTTACTACGAAAGGGAGTTTGACGTCAGGAAAGTTGCCGAATGGTTATCCTTTAGAGGGGACGAAAACAAAATAAAAAAGACGACGGCTTTTGCCATGATCCTTGGCCGCCACACGGGTGTGTATCTACCAGAATTTGAGGAAATAAGAAACAAGGTTGTTGTAATTGACGATTACGAAGGTTTTGAAGACCTCAGAGATTACATCCTGCGCTATCTTCCCGAGGGTGTTTACTACGACAGGAACCTTTACACGAACCTTGAAGAGTGCAGGAAATGCGAGAAGTGCTATAAGGGGTGCTGGAGTTGTAGCTGCTTTGCTGGCCAGGAGCTTGCATTCGACATCGATCCTGAGAACGTTCCTTGCCCAATTCACGGTAGTCTTGAAGAGAAAATGAAACGAGGCCAAGGCTTAAGCTTCTGCATGCATGAGTTCGAGATAGTCAGAAATGCTACAGTCGAAATGTACGAAAAACTCGAAACGGAGTTCGGTGAATTGAGAGTAGTGTTCAGTGGAAGGGGTTTTCACATTCACGTTCTCGACGAAGAGGCCGTAAAGCTAACGTACAAGGAGAGAAAGGAAATAGCAATGAAGTTTTCCTCCTTTCCAATAGATGATTGGGTCACAACTGGTGGAAGCAGACTTATAAGGCTGCCGTACTCGCTTAACGGACTCGTTTCTCGCATTGTAACGCCTCTGAAGATAGACGATGTTGCAGACTTCGATCCCCGCTATGATAAACGCTGTATCCCTTTATTTTTGGTGAGGTAAATATGGTCAGAGTTAAGCTTTTTGCGAATTTTAGAGAGATCGCTGGTCAAAAGGAATTAGAAATAGAAGCGAAAAACATTAAGGAGCTTGTTAGGAGGTTGTTTGAAAAATATCCTGATATGAGACCTTTACTTGAGAAGGAAGGATATGCACACTTTGCTGTCAACGGAAAGTTGGTATTCGAAAATGTCGACCTGAAAGATTCCGATACAGTCGCAATTTTTCCTCCAGTGAGTGGAGGGTAATTATTGTTTTAAAAATTTAATAAAATCAAATTAGGCTAGTCGATTTAGCTTGTAAAATCATGAGAGTTTTGAAAAAAACCGATTCCTCGAAGCTTCTCGGAGAAGGTAAAAAAAGCAAACTTTAAATATTTGCTTAACCCGGCTTAGCTGGAGATTATAAAAAGATACAAAGGTGACTATCATGGAGAAAACAGAGATTCTTGAAAGGATTAAGGAGGCAGAATTGAGAGTTGAACAAGACATCAGCAAAGCTCAGGAAGAAAGTAAGCAAGTTATCGTACAGGCAAAAGAGGAAGCGAGGAAGATTATTGAAGAAGCGGAAAAAGAGGCAGAAAAGATAAAAGAAGAAATTCTAAGCAAGGCTAAGGGTATGATAGAGGAAGAGAAAAATAAGATAAGGGAGCAGTGGAACAGCGAAATTTCTTCTGTCGAAAAGAAGGGTAAGGATAATGCTTGGAATGCTGCGGAGTTTTTATACAATGAATTTATAGGGATGGTGGAGCATGCTTAAGCCGGTAAAGATGGTTAAGGTCTCGGTAGTGGGGCCTAAGGAATACCTTGCTACTACTTCCGAGGCTCTTCACAGGGTGCATGCAGTCCACATAGAAGATCCGACTGAGGAGGAGTACTTTAAACTCGGTGAACCCCTTGAAAAAGCATCAGCAGTCTCGAGAAGTCTTGTACTGCTTAGGAGCTATTTAGCCCATTTGAAGGTCGATCCAGAGAAGATTTTCCCGAAGAGAAGGTACAAAGTTAGTGAAATAGAAGCAGAAATTCAGAACAAGCTGGACTACTTCCAGCAGGAAATCGGAGAACGAATCGAGAAACTTAGAAAACTCGGAGATACTGTGAAAACTCTTGACGAAGAGCTTGCAGCAATCGAACCACTAAAAGTTCTTGGCATCCCTCCAAAGCTGTTGAAGGACTACAAGAGCGTGAAGTGCTTTGTCGGCATAGTCAAAGAAGACCCAACGAGCAGAATCCAAGAGATAACCCGGGAATTCGAAGTTTTCGTTAAACCATACGGTAAGGAGTTCATCGCTGCTGTGTTCGTTAGAATCGAACAGGCGGAAGAAGTCTTCAGGGCACTTCAAGAACTTGGATACAAAGAGATTCCGGTTCCAGATATCGAAGACTACGATACGAGGATTAAGGAAATCGAAGCTGAAAAAGCGTCCATTGCCGAAGAAACGAAGAGACTTGAGGCGGAGCTTGAGGAAATAAAGCGCAGAGAAGTAGAATACATGCTGGCAATGGAAGAATACCTAAGCATTGAGTTAGATAAAGCAGAACTTCCGCTGAAATCTCTGGTTTCAAAGTACGCATTTATGATCGTTGGTTACGTTCCAGCGAAGCAGTATGAGAAGGTCAAGGCTGAAATCGAGTCCGCTACCAACGGTAGGGTGATAGTGGAGCGCGTTGAAGGAGGAGAGGAAAGTGAACCACCGACGATGCTCGCAAATCCCGCATACGTGAAAGACTTCGAGTTATTTACAACCACCTACGCCACACCTAAATACACTGAAATAGACCCTAGTGTAATAATTGCAATATTCTTCCCGCTGTTCTTTGGGCTCATGCTTGGTGACATTGGTTACGGTGGACTAATAGCTTTAATATCATTATACCTAAAGACCAAGTTTAAGACTGAGGGCTGGCAGAAGCTCCTCAATATCGCACTGTATTCTGGTCTCGCGTCCGTCTTCTTCGGATTCATATATGGAGAGTGCTTCGGACCGTTTGTAGTGGGGGAGGGAACCAAACCTTCAGAGGTTCACTTCTTAGGCGACTTGATGTACTCCTTCTATGCATTCAACCATCACCATCCGATATTCGACAGAGTTGAAGCGATGGGAGTTAAAGTTCTGCTGTTTGCAGTACTTGCTATAGGTATGATCAAAATGCTCTGGGGCTTCGCCTTGGGTTTCTACAATGTCTATAAAGAACACGGATTTGCGGAAGCGGTTCTTGAAAAGGGCTGTTGGTTCTTGGGCGTCCTTGGTCTCGTCTTTGCCATCCTTGGATTTTGCTACAATCTTGGTGTCTTCGCCGATCTCTATGAGTTTACGCTGCACCACTATGGCGTTGGTATAGGTATACCGGAGAAGCCCCTGTTGCCCGACGGCACGCTTCCACCACCATTACCAATACCCGGCCTTGTTGAAGGTTGGCAAGCTGGAGTAAACATTTACTACATGGCGTCGCTACCGCTTATTATAATATGGTTCATAATCTTCCTCAAGGCAGAGATTCCGAAGATGGGGCCGTTTGGCGTTATAATGGGTGTCGAGTTGCTGACGTGGTTTGGTCAGATAATAAGCTACGCGCGATTGCTTGCTATCGGCCTTTCTTCAGTCTACATAGCATTCGTCATAAACTATCTCGGCCTCAAGATAGGTCTTCCGCCAGGAATGCAATTGCTGCCACTGGCAATAATCATAATGCTGCTGGGACATGCCGTAAATCTTATACTTGGTATCCTTGACCCAGGATTGCAGGCATTACGTTTGCACTACGTAGAGTTCTTCACGAAGTTCTTTGAGGGAGGCGGTAGGCTATTCAAGCCGTTTGGTAGGAGGAAGAGGTTTATAGAGGAGTAAAATTTAGGAGGTGAAAAAATGGCTGAAGCATTAATAAGTGATGAGGCGTTTATAAAAGGATGCGCTGCCGTAGGAGCTGGACTGGCTGTAGGACTTGCAGGCATCGGTGCTGGAGCCGGTGAG
>QMZF01000164.1 GCA_003663055.1 Archaeoglobales archaeon
CTATGACAGCGGTAATTGAATTACTGTCATAACTTAGTACTACTTCGATTGTGTTGCTGTATTTATCATAGGTGAGATTAAGTGTAAGTTTGGGGAAGCCATCTCTAGCCCAACCCGAGAAAAACGGAGCCAAGCTAGATAGTATCTCTGATCTTGATGGATCAGACGTAAACTGCACTACATTCATGTCAAGTCCTACATTACTAATCCAATAAGTAAAGCTGTCATCCTCAACTATAACTAAGTCTTTACTGTATACTGAGAAATAAGCCAAATATGTGTCATATTCCCATTTATCTTCACTCCAGTTAAATACTGCTCCAGCGCCGTGCCAATTTCTTGCTAACTTCCACCAAAAGACGATTACCACCTTGTCAGCCCCGTAAACACCCAGTCCTGTAATATTTTTTCCCGTATTAACATTGTTATCTGTATCAAAGAACGTAACCGCTACAGTCGGATTTGCGGCTCCTTGACCGTTGTATAGATTAACCTGAAATTTCAATTTGTTATCGCTAGTTTTACTTGCATTTAGCCACTGTATGTCTACTTTGTTTAAGTTAGGCTCATCACTATCTTCATACGTCCAGTCCCAGCTCAATCCTGCCGCTGGATATACAAGCATTGCCATCAACAGCACTAACGGCACTACCTTTCTCATTAGTAGCTAGCTACACCTAAATTATATAAATCTAACTTTTTTAACATTACCATTATTATATTAAGTTATTATAATAGTTCACATCCTCATGTAACCTAATAGCCAGTTAATACGACACAAGCTAATATGGAAAGTAAGGATAAGAAAGTTTTTCGGATGAACAAGATATCTGTCCATCATCTTTTATTACGCAAGAAAGTTTTTGGACCCTATAATTCCATGTCATTGAATCGAGTAAAGGAGATGTTTATTTAGTGTCTGTTGATGATGAAAGCCTGCTAAAGCTCAGAGGGGATGAGGGTAGATTTAAATCACTTTGCAGTAAATATCAAGCAAGAAACATCCTAATATGTTCTCTAGATGAGGCTGTTGCGTGGTACTAATTTCTGGATATTAGCTTATGTACTCTCTACTTTCTTAACGAAATTTTTTTTAAATGCACGTAAATACACTAAAAAAAAATATGGCGCACAAGACTCTAACGATATCTGAAGAAGCGTACAACATGCTGAAGAAGCTGAAAAGAGAAGGTGAATCATTCAGCGATGTTATTTTGAGAATTACTAAAAACGCCAGTCTGCTAGAATAAGTCAGCAGAATTTTCACCAGAGCTTGCAGATTCTGTTGAGGAAGTCTACAGGTCGAGGAAATTCGTGAAGGATAGAAGGGTTGAGCTGTAATGGTCTGCCTCGAAACCGATTTCTCATAGCTCTGATACGGAAAGACGATGATGCGATAACAAAGCTGGGAGTTAATCAGGAAAAGAAAGACTTACCACAACGCCGATAAATGCTTCAGAACTTTTTAAGGGAGCTCATCTCTCGAAGAATGTAGAAGAGAACTTAAAGATTGTTAGGAGTATTCTGGCAAGAGTTACGATCCTCGAATTTTAGCGACAGCTTCTGAGATTTATGGAAGAATCTATCGGGAGCTTAAAAAGAAGGGTAAAGAAATTGGAGAATTTGACACTTTAATAGCGAGCATAGCACTTGCTCACAATGAGAGAGTAATTACGAGAAACTTGAAGCGCTTCAGTCAAATCAAGGAACTGGAGATCGACTGGTAAGCTGTAGAGTAAGTCGTTAGACAGCTTATCGAACATCACTCCCCCAAAATTTCTTTCATAATCCTCGCAGTTTCTCCCGGATCTGCCCTTCCCCTTGTAGCCTTCATAACCTGGCCTACGAGGAAGTTCAACGCCTGCTTTTTGCCACTGCGATAGTCCTCGACGGCTTTTGGATTCTTCTCTATCGCCTCTCTGCATAACCTCTCTATTTCTGATTTTGGAATTGCAAAGAGTCCCTTTGCTTCGATTATTTTGTCTATCTCTCCACCTTCGTCAAGCTTCGTCCTTATTACTTCCACTACCCCCTTTTCCGTAATCTTTTCCTCTTCAAAGTATCTTAGTAGCTTCGCCATCTCATCAGGCTTCAGCCTTTCAAAGGCTATGCCGAAATCCCAGCTCCTGTAGTTTAGCTCTCCTCTTAAAACGTCGACTATCCAGCTTGCAGCAAGCCTTGGATTGATCGCTGATGCAACTTCTTCGAAGTAGTTTGCCATCTTGACATCGAGAACGAGAACTTTGGCAAAGGTATCGCTAAGGCCATACTGCCTTATGAAACGCTCTCTCTTTTCCTCCGGCATTTCTGGCAGCGTGTCCTTCACTTCCTCAAGCAGTTCAGCTGTGTATATCGGCACCAAGTCTGGTTCGGGGAAGTAGCGGTAATCCTGTTCTTCCTCTTTGCCGCGAAGCGATACTGTTATGTTGTTCGCCTCATCGAAGTGCCTCGTTTCCCTTCTTACAGCCCTTCCACGCCTGATGAGGTTGCGCTGCCTTGTTATCTCGTAGCTTAACGCTTTTTCGACGCCTTTGAAGGAGGATATGTTTTTTATCTCAACCCTCCCCCCACCCTTTATCGAAACGTTCGCATCAACCCTCATTGCTCCTTCCAAGTTGCCATCGAAGACGTCAAGGTACTCCAGGATTATGCGAAGTTTGTTCAGGAACAATCTTGCCTCCTTTGGGGAATGCATAACCGGTTCGGTAACTATTTCGAGCAAAGGCACTCCTGAGCGGTTGTAGTCTATCAGCGAGTACGTTGCTGTTGTAATACTTCCCTTGTAGCTCAGCTTGCCCGGATCCTCCTCCATGTGTATGCGCTTGAGCTTGATCTGCTTTTCTTCACCATCAACCTCGATCGTAACGTAGCCGCCCCACGCGAGCGGCCTGTCGTACTGACTTATCTGGAAACCCTTTGGCAAGTCTGGATAGAAGTAGTTCTTTCTATCAAAGACCGTAAAGGGCTGAACGTCAGCGTGCAAGGCAAGAGCAACTTTTATCGCTGCCTTAACAGCTTCTCTATTAACGACTGGCATCGCCCCGGGCATGCCAAGGCATACGGGGCAGACGTGGGTGTTTGGCTCGCTTTCGTGGTAGTCAATGGGACATGAGCAGAACAGCTTGGTTTTAAGCTTGTTAAGCTGAACGTGAACCTCCAAACCTATGACTACATCTTCCATGCCTCTGCTTTGAATACACGGCATAAATATTTCTCGTTGGGAGTAGTTAAATTGGTATTGTAACCATTCTGAACGCTCGGTATATTAAAAGCAGTACTTCTTGCTTGGTTGGCATGGTATTACCAAATATAAGGTTAGTTACCTAACCAGATAAAAGCATTCGCCTGAGAAAACTCGCTCCACCTTGCCATCTGAAACGAGTATGAGTGCTCCGCTATCGTCGATGTCAACCGCTACACCCTTGTACGTTCTGTCAGCAATTCTTACCTCTACTTCTTTCTCGAGAGTATCGGAAAGTTCCTTCCATCGCAACCTAACTTCTTCCCATCTTTCAGGGAGCTTTCGGTAAAGGCTAAAGAAGTTCCTGATTACGTCTATGAATATTTCTTTCCTGCTAACATTAAATGAGGAAAGGTTCGTTGCTATATTCTCTATTTCCTCTGGAACTGGATTCGTGACGTTTATACCTATACCAACTACAACGGAAGGAATGTCGGCTTCGCCAAAAACCTCGCAAAGAACTCCAGCGACTTTCTTTTTACCTATTAAAACATCGTTTGGCCACTTCAA
>QMZF01000165.1 GCA_003663055.1 Archaeoglobales archaeon
AAAGCGTACAGGTATAGTATCAAACTCAACGGACACGCGATTGTGGCTATGGCTCATACTCTTGCTGTAACGCTCGAAAAACCTGGCTATTATACAGTTAACGCTGGAAGACTTCCTGGTAAGGAGGATATTGAAGGTGCGATATCGATTTACTGGAAACTATCTTTTATTTCTGTGGTTATTGCCGCAATGATTCTTGGTTTGCGCGCATGGTTTCTGAACTGAAAAATAATGTAATTACCATGTTTTTTTGGAGTCAAGAATTTCTTACGGATCAACAAATCTGCATCTCTTAAAAATAAATCGATAGCTATAAAAATAGAAAAAGTTACGCTCCAAACTTTTTTGCACGGTCTATCAAGTCGAGGGCTATGTTTATAACATCCCTACCCCTTATCCTGCATAACCCGCCTTTGTACGCCTCAAACTCAGAGAAAGTCCTTACTTCATCAACCCTCACTCCTTCATGCACGATGGTTATTGGAACAGGGTCTGCTGTGTGCTCCCTTGCCATTATCGGCGTTGAATGATCGGCCGTAAGTATCATGCACACCTTCGAAAAATCAAGGTTAAGGAGGGGCTCAATAGCCTTATCAAGCTTCTCTATGAACTCCTTCTTGCCATCGAAGTCTCCATCGTGGCCAAGCTCATCCGTTGCCTTGATGTGGAGTAAAACAAAGTCGTAGGTTTTCAAAGCCTCAATCGCTGCCTTAACCTTTCCATCGAGGTTTGTGTACTTGTTTCCAGTAGCTCCCTCCACCTCTAATACCTCGCCCTTGACAATTCTCCCAACGCCTTTTATCAGCGTCGTTCCCGCAATAACTGCGAGCTTCATCCCGTACTTCTCTTCAAAGGAGGGTATATGAGGGCACATTCCCGCTCCACGCAGGAGCAAAGCGTTCGCCTTCAGCAAACCCTTCTTTGCTCTCTCCTCATTCAATGGATGCGAATCAAGAATGCTGTGGCTCTGTTCCATGAAAGAGTTCACAATTTCAGCAGTTCTTTTTGCCTCTTTGCTGCCATCTAATGGTCTACACCTCCAAACCTTAGCTCCAATTTTGTGGGGGTCGGTATCGCTTATTTTATCCGAAAGTTCTTCACCCCTCAGTACTAGAGCACCTCTATGTCCACTCCCCCTTTTAAATATAAACTCGACATCGAGCTTTACACCCTCGCAAACAGCCTTGACGAGCTCGTCTGTGTCGCTTATTCTTCCTGCTCTCCTGTCGACGACGACCTTATCAAAGATGCTGCCCTCTCCTTCGACAGTCCCAAAATTTACACGAAAAGCTACATCTCCCGGTTTAACATCAATTCCCGCTCCAGCTGCCTCTATCGGCCCTCTGCCGGAGTAGTACTTGTAGGGATCGTAGCCAAGCAGTGCTAAGTGCCCCGTATCGCTTCCTGGCCTTACGCCAGGAGCTATGGTATCCATTATTCCGTTAATACCAATCTCAGCAATTTTGTCCATATTGGGCTTGTTTGCAACGCTCAACGGTGTTTTTCCGTCGATCGATCTATCAGAAAGCCCGTCAACGATTACCATCAGAATTCGCTTCATAACTGTTTTTTTCGCATACGCTTTAAAACCTTTATTTCGAATTCACTATGCAAGATTTGCGATTACATCAAAGGAGATGTGAAGTGGAAATTCGAAAAGTGCGGAAATAATAGGATGGAAGATTTAAATACAAGTCCTCAAAGTTCATCTCATGGACATAAAAGCCGAAATTCTGAAAATACTTGAGGACAACGCAAGACTTAGCGTTGATGAGATTTCAGAAATGACTGGCTATACCGTGGAAGAGATCGAGAAGGTAATAAAAGATGCCGAGGAAAACGGTGTAATTCTTAAGTACAAAACCCTAGTTGATTGGGAGAAAGCTGGCGAAGAAATAGTTTACGCAATTATAGACGTAAGGGTTACGCTCACGAGAGAGAAGGGGTACGATGATATAGCAAAGCGAATAGCAAAGTTTCCGGAGGTGCATGCAGTTAGGCTTGTGAGTGGTGACTACGACTTTCAGGTTGTTGTGAAGGGAAAGAGCTTGAAAGAAGTCGCTTTCTTCGTTGCGGAAAAGATTTCAACCATTCCAGAGGTGAGAGATACCGTGACACACTTCGTGCTGAGGAGCTATAAAGAGGAGGGTGTTTTGCTTTTCAGCGACGAGGAGGATAGGAGGCTCGCAATTGTCCCGTAGGCAAAGGGTTTCGAGAAGAGTTCAGGAGCTAAAGCCCTCGGGAATTAGGAGGTTCTTCGAGCTGATAATTGGGAGAGATGATGTTATCAGCCTTGGAGTCGGCGAGCCTGACTTTGCCGTACCTTGGAAGATAAGGGAGGAGATAATATACGCCCTTGAAAAGGGTATGACTTCTTACACGTCAAATTACGGCCTTATGGAGTTGAGAGAGGCAATAGCAGAATACTACAAGAAGTTCGGCGTTGAGTGTAATGCGGAAAACGTTCTTATAACCACCGGAGTGAGCGAGGGTGTAGACATAGCCCTAAGGGCAATTCTTAATGAGGGTGAAGCAGTTCTTATTCCCGAACCAAGCTATGTTTCCTATGCCCCACTTTCGTTCCTCGCAGGTGGAGAAGTCATCACGATTCCAACGACTCCTGAATTCAGGCTTAGCTACGAGCTCATCGACGAATACGCAAGAGAGACTGAGCCGAAGGCAATCGTCATTAACTATCCCAATAACCCCACGGGTGTTAGCTACTCAAAGAAAGAGCTTGAAGAAATAGCTGATGCAGCAATTGAGCACGATTTGATCGTAATTTCAGATGAAATATACGCTGAACTGAGCTACTCATTCAAGCACATATCCATTGCATCGCTGAGTGGGATGGAAGACAGAACAGTTGTTCTGAACGGCTTTTCAAAGGCCTTCGCAATGACTGGTTTAAGGATAGGCTATGCTATAGCTCCAGCGGACATACTGGAGGGGATGCTCAAAATACACCAGTACTGCATGTTGTGCGCTCCCGTTACAGCCCAAATTGGGGCGCTCGAAGCACTGAGGAACGGAGAAGATGAGCTTGAAGAAATGCGGGCTGAATATATAAGGAGGAGAAACTTCTTTGTAAAGAGAATGGAAAAAGTGCTCGACATAAAAATGCCAGACGGGGCGTTTTACGCGTTTCCAAGTATAAAATCAACGGGACTCAGCAGTGAAGAATTTGCAGAAAGGTTGCTTTTTGAAAAAAATGTTGCAGTTGTTCCAGGCAACGCTTTTGGGGAATGTGGAGAGGGATATATTAGATGCGCATACGCTGTGAGCATGGAGAAGTTGAGAGAGGCTGTTGATAGAATTACTGAGTTTGTTGAAGGGCTTTGATTTAGTTTTTGAAGCTACCATAAATCTTAGAGGAGACGTATATCAAGCTTTAAAAAATAGCCGGTAAGAGGAAGATGTCAGAAAAAATAAACGAAATACTTTACAGGGAGCTGTTGGGGAAAAGAAAAGTTGTTTGGAACAATGAAAGCCCGTAGATCTATCAGATTTGAGAAATCACGAGGATAGACTATGATGATCGACTCTTTTGCCTGGAGTACTTTATGGGAACAGAAAAGAAAAAGAGTGAAAGAAAATCGTAGAGTAACGGAACTCTGTACACCTTGCTAGTTATTTAAAATTATGTTATTTATCCACGTAATTTTATCATTAGAAAAAGCTATAAGTTAAGAAGGTGCCAATTTGAAACATGGCAGGTTCGTACACC
>QMZF01000166.1 GCA_003663055.1 Archaeoglobales archaeon
CCACATTTCCTGCACTTCAGGTACATTGCCACAATTTGGCATGGGCCAATTTATTGCTTTCGCTTGTCCTTAAACTATCTTAAAGTTCTAAAGACTGTGGTGTTCCTCCAACTTGCAATTCAAATGGGAGCTCCTATCAAAAGTCATAGATAAAATCGAAACAAGAGGAACAAGGAAAGCTTTAGCGAGGAATAAGATGGCCGTTGCTGAGGTAAACAAGCGGTTAGAGCTGAGAAAGTTCTTGAAGATAGATGGGGAGGTTAAACTAAAATCAGTCTACAATTTCACGTCAAAATTTGAATCAGAGCAATAAACTTTGTTTTTCCACTCTTAACTTAATTCGAAGAGAAGAAAGAATAAGCCATATTAGATTGACCACATGTGGAACCCTTTTCAGCAGACCGATGTAAAAGCCTGCAGTTCGGTCCATGCATCTAGAATGCGGCGGACTGACTTGACAGGCGAGAAGGATGGTGGAAGTGTGGTGGGAGCATGAATAGGTGCTTGCCGTCTGCACCGGATTGGACGTACACAAAAGGTATCCGTATGTAGTAGTTGACGAAACGGGAGAAATAGCAGAAGAAAAAGAATGGAAAACACAAAGGAATCTCTGTAGAGAACATTTAGAGAACCTTGACATACCCTGGCTTGGTTGCATATGTTGTATTTCTTCTATTTATTTTTTGTTGCTATTCTTGACAAGCCCATTTATTTAAATAATAAACTTTAAGTTCGATGAAGTGTATAAACAACGTGGACGAAAAGGATAGAAAAATCATATCGATTCTCAAGAGAAACGGGAAGGCTACACTCTCCGAGATTGCGAAAGAGGTCGGAATGTCGGCGATGGGTGTTAAAAAAAGACTCGACAAGCTTGAAAAGGAAAAAATAAAAATAACTGCACTACTAAACGTTGAAAAGCTCAAAATTATAACAGCTATAATTGCGATGGAGGTTGAGAGTGCTGAAGCACTTGAAAAGCTTCTGAAGAGATTTGAAAATTGTCCGAGAATAATAAAATTTTTCGTCACAACTGGTGGCTACAATCTCTTCGCCTTGGTCTTCGCCGAGGACTATCACTCCTTGGAGAGTATCAGCCTCGAAAAGTGCTCTTTGAGATCCCAGCCCGGAATAAGAAGATTTGAGATATATCCGATACAGGAGATGTACTACGACAGCTATCTTGAAGTCAAAGTTATCGCAGACAAGAGCAGAGAAATCGCCCCTTGCGGAGTTTTCTGCGGGGACTGCAAGAGATACGAAGCGAACAAGTGCCTTGGATGTCCAGCCACGAAATTTTACAGAGGTAGACTTTAGTTTAGATTTTAAACCAATACTGTTGTGAAGAATGAAATTCAGCATGTTGTGCTCGGAAATTTCTATCCTTTCAGCCGATTTCTGCCGTCGTACTTGCAATACTATACAAAAAGCTAGGTCTTGGTTTCAACTTACCGCTTTTAATCTACGGAGATGCTCAATTTTTCTGTTTACTGTCTATCTCTCTTACCACTTCATCGCCAATATTACCTTTAGCATTATCCATGTTTCAGGATGTCTCCCCAACCAGCTGGTGAATTCATGGTTTTACTCGAAGGTGGATGGAGAACTTTGAATGACTCTTAATCGTTTATACACAACATATGCCCCATCTTCTCCTTCTTAGCCTTGAGATAGCCAAGGTTCTCCTCGGACGGCTCAACTTCAATCGGCTCCCTTCTAACCTTGAAACCGTACTTCTTCAACTCCTCTATTTTGAGCGGATTGTTGGTCATCAGACGAACACTTTTAACACCCAGATCCATCAGAATCTGGGCAGCGATGCCGTAGCTCCTCAAGTCTGGAGGAAAGCCGAGTTCTATGTTCGCCTCTACTGTATCCTTCCCTTCTTCCTGAAGTTTATATGCCATTAGCTTGTTTATAAGGCCAATTCCCCGCCCCTCGTGCCCCCTCATGTAGATGGCGACTCCTTTGTTTTCCCTGTCTATCATCTTCAGAGCTTTCTCGAGTTGTTCACCGCAATCGCATCGGAGAGAGTGAAAAACGTCTCCAGTAAGGCATTCTGAGTGTATACGGACGAGAATATCTCCTTCTGACACGTCTCCCCTAACAAGAGTAATTATTTCCCCAATTGGAGTTTCATAGCCGATAGCTTTAAACGTGCCGTAGAACTTCGTTGGAAGTGTAGCTTCAACGACTTTCTTTACGAGCTTTTCGGTCTTAAGTCTGTACATTATGAGATCATTTATGCTTATTACAGGTAATTCGTTCTCCTTTGCAAATTCAGTTGCGTAACTTTCCTCCGCAATGTCCCCGGATGGTGTTATGAGGGTGGCATAGAGGGCAGCACCGCTAAAGCCAGCCATCCTCGCAATGTCTATGCATGCCTCGCCAAAAGCAGGTCTCTCAAGCACTCCACCTTCTTTCGCTTCTTCCACAAATATTTTACCGGGACACGTTATTTCCTCAAGTTTTACTTCTCCTTTGACGAGTCTCTTTATGAAATCAGCCCTCTCTTCAGCAGAAATCCCATTTTTGTTGTAGTCGAGGGGAATAACGTTGCCACCGTAGAGAAGAAACCTGTTGAGACCAAGAACGGTTATCTGTCTCCACGGCATCGCAAGGCGATACTCGTCACAGTTCTTCATAATTAAAGTAATCACACGTCCAGAAACTGTATCTGCGGGAATGCCAAGAACCGATTTTTTCTCATCGAAAATGATGAAGGGTTTTCCCGCTTTTACAGCTTTGATAATTTCTTGCATGGCCTTTGGCTTGTGGAGATGTATTTATAATTTTTGAGATGTATCTCAGAAGTGGAAGTCAGCTTCACACCTTCTCTCCCCGATCTTGTTTTCTCTTTACCAATTCTCCCTTTCGGCCTTTTTCTCTATATCCTTTCCTTCAATCATCTCCTTGTATTCTCCCTCAGTCATTTCCAGCACGGCTGAACCAACGTAACCGCAGTTCTTACAGTGATACTTGCCCGTAACGCCAGCAGTATCGTATTCGACATCCGTTGACTTGCAAACGGGGCAAACGAGAATTCGCTTCATACTCTAAATAACATGCAAATATTTTAACCCTTTTGGCTGTTGTAAGCCCATGAAGATTCGAATATCAATCGATGAGTTCGAAAACTGGCTGAGGGAAAGAGGGTACGATAAAAGGCTTGGCGAAGAAAATCTCCGCATATTTCTCAACGTGGGACTTGCTGGACTGTTCTTCGTGAACAGCGCGTTGCTTATGAGTTGCATATACACGAACCTCGGTTTTCCATCTGAGAGGATATCCGATAGGGTTAGACTCGAGCTTGGAAGAAGGATTAAAAAGATTGAAGCTGCTTGGGATTTTATCGAAATTGAGGTTACTTCTGACTGATTCTTTCCACGTACCTCCCCCTTTCAGCAATTTCTTCTGCCCTCTTTAACACTTCCTTGGCCTTATCGTATTCCATGTAGCCTTCTATAAACGCATCCTTCAGCTCTTTCCAGTTGTCGAAGGAAGCTTTGAGAGATTCAAAGTAAACGTGCACATCAACGCCTTTCGGCTCAATTCTGTCTTCGATAAACGCAAGTCCAAAATCGACAAAGTATATCTTGTCGTTGCAGTATATCATGTTCATTGGTGTGATGTCTCCATGAATGATTCCCGCTTTATGTAGCTTTGCAACGGCTTTTCCTATCTCCCTACTTATTTCCGGTGTCATTATGTGTTTCAC
>QMZF01000167.1 GCA_003663055.1 Archaeoglobales archaeon
CACCCTTGAAAGAGAGATTGACAAGTGCAAGGCGCAGAGGAAAACTGTGTATGTTAAGTATGTGCCCGCAGCGTCTTTGGCATAAGCGTGTGCGCCGACGACGCTTTATGAGTGGGTGTGACTACATTCCAGAGTGTGAGCTAGGATGGAAACTCAAGTGCCGGTTAAATGTTAGAACTGGTATGTGGGGAGAAAGATCGGTGGCAGTGTTTTCGATTATAGGCGCCCTCGCAACATTCTTTACGGTATTATTGGCATTAGGAGTGAGTTATGAGATTGCCGCCATCTATTCACTCCTTGTCTTTGTTATAGTGTTGCTGATGTCTCTGTTATTTAAGGTGGGAGACATTGGGAGGAGACTGGATGCACACGACAGATTAGCCTTAGTGGCTTACGAATTTTTAGAAAGCATAGTTGGAGAGGCAATTCGTCGCCGGGAGCCATGGAGCCCTGAAGACTTCGCGAGGACCTTTGTCGATAGACTCTGGGAGGCTTATTCAAGGACGAGCAGAGTGTTTACGGCTGAAGGCTTAGGGTTTAGGCCAGAGTATTCAGAGTATATCATCATCCGTTCTCTATTTCCCCTAAAAGAGAAAACCTCTAAAAGAGAACGGAAGATATTCTTCCGTTCTCTTTTAGAGGAAATCAGAAGATATTATTTAGCAGAGAAAGAAGAAATAAAAACAATTAATTCTCTGCTAAATAAGTACAAGCGCGGTGAACTGACAGATATTGAAGAAGCGAAGATGCTGTGGCAGTTGCTCAAAGAAGAGAAAGAGATAAAGTTAAGTAAAGGGGACATCGCTGCTGCAGTGTCCATCGAAGCGTTGATGCTAGCGATTGGAGCTTTCATCCTCTCACAGCTATTGCGGAAGGAGTAAAACCATCACACTTAAGTTTATGAGAATTCATGATGTTGTGATGACGAAGTCGCATCTTAAAGACAATGTTCTCAAGGCTCTCAAGGAGGAAATCCAAAGAGGAAATGACAGAATAGACATACCTTCAAGGGCTAGTGGCAGTGCAAAAGGACTACCCTTCGAGGAGTGGGCGAAGAAGGCGATTGAAAACTATATCAAGAAAAAGAACTTACCTATCAAAATTTTTCTCCAAGAAGAATTTATAAGAGAGATTGTAGACAAACTTAAGAGTAAAGGACATACACTAGAAAGCATTGAGAAATTTCTTCGTGATAATACTTGGTGGGGACTTAAGGACTACTTCTTCTCAAAAAAGCAACTGAAAGCTGCAATAGCTGGTCAAAATGTAGAATACCAACAAAGCATTGCCGATTTGGTAATCTTCTACGGGGATGATCTAATCGCAGACGCAAATAAAATCATTGCTATAAATGTGAAGTCTCACGAGCTCAGAAAGGGAGAGAAAAGCAGACATCCAAATATTATTTCGGCGAAACGCCTCCTAGAGCACTTCAATGACATACTCGATAAGAACCCAAAGTATCTTGAAGATTTTGAACTATGGTTTATTGGAATATACTACGAAAAAAAGGACTTACGCGCATGTATCTCGCAAGATAGGATTTGCCTAAAAGATTTGTTCAAACTGAAGGTATCCAAAATCCCCGAGATCAATTTTGATGCTGCAATTCAACTACAGTGGCACATTAAGGAGATGGAGGAAGATCCGAAGCAGACGAAAGAAAAGTTCATCAAAGATCTGGCAATTGAAGTGCAAAAACGATGGGAGAAGTTCTCAAAGAGGCGGACAAGCGAGTTCAGCGACCTAGTTAATGGTATATTAGAGAAGCTAGAAGAGGGGAAAGAAGTATCCTAATTTTACTTCTATCAGTTCAGCTGTGTATTCGTCTATTTTGGTGATGTATTCCGATACTTTCTTCGTCTTGATAAGCTTTTCCACCGTAGCAACAATCTCGTCGTGTATTTTGGTCTCCCTCCCGTTTGAAAAGTCAATCCGTATTATTGGGATAGTTGCCAGCGGTCTCTCTGAGAAATCATAGACACCACCACGGGAGAATCCCTTGTGAAGGATGTAGTCTTGATATATACTCGAATTGAGCAGGCCAACGACATACTTAGTGCTCTCCTTAACCTCATCCTTAAGTGCTATTACAGTTACATCTTGGGTAGCATAGTATCTTCTCCCTGCATCATAAATATAGGTAAATCTGAAGTGGCCCTTAGAATCATAGCGCTCTTTACTAGGCACTAATATCTTTTCACTATGGCTCTCGAACAAGTGCTTGTTTCGAGGAAAGACCCAGTGCCACCACGGGATGTCCCTACCGTAGTTATAGCGAGCGAGGAGTTTGTCTTTGTATTGAGAAAGGTGGGCATAGAAGTTAGGGCATAATTGTTCAAAAACACTTTCTTCCTCAATATCGTTTGCATATATATAGGGTATGGGAGGCTCTTCTGGAACGATTCTGTTAAGAGTTTTCGCTTTATACACCCATATAACTCTCCTCCTCTCTTCGGGTGTTAAGATTTCAAGCTCCTCTGGGTTAATGACAAAAGCCTTATCCAGACCGCTTACCATACCGTTACCAATCTCCGCCATTTCTCCAAGAGGGGTGAGTACTCCTGGCTGCTTGGTTTCAAGCTCTATGATAGGATTTGAGTTGTTTGGCGGGAGTGGTTTCCACGGCTCACTACCTTTGAATTGATCGTGCACATACGCCTCGTAAATGCCTTCTCGCACATCATCACAACTCTTAAGTCTCTCTAGCAATCTCTGCACTTTTTTGAGATGCTTCAGTGTCAGTTTTTCTTTCTCACGAAGGCTCACTATCCTAACAGATCTGTTCCTTTTCTCCTTCACATACTTGAATATGATAATCGTTGAGGATACTTTGGGAAATATTCTCATTTCGTTGAAGTTTATCAAGAGCTCCAAATCCCCACGTTCTATAAGGTATTCTCTCAGCTGTCTCCCATGAACGGTCTCTGTCCAAAAGAATGGGGTGATGAAAATAAGTTCGCCACCTGGTCTCAGCATGTTTACTGAGTGATAGATGAAAGCATAAGTAAGGTCTCCCAGACCATTTATGACTTTATCCCAGTACGGGTCCGTTTTGAACATATTTCTCCATTCTTTCGGTATGTTCTTCCACCTTACATACGGGGGATTGCCGATAACGACATCGAATCTTTCTCTTGCTGGTACCTCAAGGAAGTTGCGATATTCTATCGGTACGGGCGACTTATTTGGAAGCGTCTTATCGATCTCATACGCCACGATGTTCCTGAAGCCTGCTTCCCACAGGCTCGTGATGAAAACTCCTTCTCCAGCACACGGCTCAAGTACCTCAGCGTCTTTTGGGTGTGAGATCAAAGAAACCATAAAGTCTGCAACTCTTTTTGGAGTGAAGTACTGACCATAAGATTTCAGCTTCGCACTGTTCTCTTTGGATTTACTCATCTCTTCCCCCTCGCTCAACTATCCAACGCTCATACTCCTCTCTTTTCACGATCACGACTGCGTTCTTCTCCTCGTCGTAGAGCTGAACTAAGACATCGCCCTCTCTCCACCCTGTGAGGCTTTGAGTCTCTGGCAAGATCTTCACTCGTCCACCCCTTTGATACTTTATTGTCCCTATCAGTTTCATTTGACTTATATTCCTTAATGGTTATATAAGTCCCTTGCGGTTGGCATGGAAGAGATAACCTTTTAAGCCCTGACTCTTAACCTTAAAGAAAACATGGGAGGGCG
>QMZF01000168.1 GCA_003663055.1 Archaeoglobales archaeon
CATCACCCCCGTTATAATCATAGGGCTAAGATTTATAAACAGGATGAGTTGGAGCATCTTCGCATGATTTAAGGTCAGCCATCCTGACTGCCAGAAGAACACACACGGCACCCCTGAAGGCAAGCACCCTTTTGACGGGACTTATAACTGCAACTGCTCTCGGCTCAGACTCCTCTTTATATTTCACCTTAAGCTCAAGCCTTATCGGGTAAAGTTTGGCTCGAGAAACATCTATTCTAAGCCCACTCCTCGTAGCAAAGAAGCTCAGAGCCTCTTTCAGCAGTTTGAAGAGCTCGTAGAAAAGCTCTTCGGCTCTCTCGTATTTGAAGAACTCGCCCTTAGAACTCACTATGATTCTCGTTTTTCCCTCTTTCCGCGGACGATATACTGAGATCGCTGCCTTATACTGACTTTTGCCCAAGTGCTTGTAGAAGAGGTGGACACCACCCCTGAAGAAGTGCCTGAATCCCGAAGGACGCTCCTCAAAGGCATCATCGCCGACCTCGTCCAGGAGGGCGTCTTCACCCTCTTCGCCTTCGCTCTCGCTGCCCTCACTACCCTCACCGCCCCCGCCTTCACCCCCGTCCCCGTAAGCGTTAACAGCGGCGTCGTAAACGGGCTTGAGGCGCACGATCAGGTCTTCGCTCAGCTCCAAATACCATTGCCTTTCTCTCTGAAGACCGACGCTCCCTAACTTGGGCTTCGCTTCGCTCTTTACCTTTCCGATATGAGCGATGACGGTGTTCGCCACGAATGTCGAATCAAACTCGAAAAGCGCTGAGAACTCGTGAACGTCTGGCGTAAGCACTCCTTCAACAAGGCTTTTATGTGCTTCGGACCTACTACTGGGGGTACCCTCCCTTATTCTCTCAGAGTTAAGTTATGGCTTAAAAGACTATTCCTTCATGCTGATCATTCGAATTTCCATTTATGGTCAAGGTTTTTCGGAACTATTTTCAGCCCTATCTCTCTCATCTTTTTCCGATATTCTGCTCTTTTCTTGATGATTTCCTTGATCTCCTCCTCATATTTTCTCTTTTCCCCCTCATTCTTCGGAATGGGAAGGATTAGCTCATTGATCCTAGGCCCCAACGTATCTATGACACCTCTAGTGAATTGCTTGCACCTGATCTGTCTCTGAACAACTGGAGAGTTCAATATACCGAGCAGCAGGTATGGGGAGATAACGTCCTTTTTCTCTACGCGTATTCTGTAGAGCTCAGCTTGGAACAGGATCATGGGGCGGTTATCAGCATCTCTCTTCGTTATATCCTCCTCTGTGATCATTGCAGTCGTCCCAACCAAGTATGTCCCGTCACGAACCATCAGTATGTCCTCAGGCTGGAGGTCGGGGCACTTTTCTTTCCATTCTTCGTAGATCTCCTCACTCCGTGTTTGGGATCTATCTTAACCTCCCAATTTGACAGGTCTGAGGTGCGGATGAATGGTATAGTTCCTGTTCCGTAAGCTAACTTCCCAACCTCCACACCTGTCTCTATGTCAAGCACACCATCTTCCACGAGCTTACCAAATGGAACCAAATCATGGGTCTTCTTCAGCTCCTCAAGCGCCCGGTGCACTTCTGGGTCGTAGTACTTTGGAATGAAGATAGCATCCTTGATCTCGCTTAACGGAACTAGACGACCTAATCTATCTTCTCTTTCTAACTTCTCTCCTCTCAGCACCTTTCTTAACCTCCGTGCTACCTCAGGTATCTCGTCCTTGGGTATAGGCTTACCTCTGGAATCCTTGCCGCACCATCTAACATCTGCTAAGAAGACCTTATCCTCAGGCCTCGGAGGCCTCTTTTCTACAAAGAGAATACATGTCTTATTGTGAGTATATGGTTGGAAAAGTTCCTCAGGCATTGCGATCACGGCTCTAACGCTGAATTTGCTGCTCAGCCAGTAAGGGATCCATCTGTAGCTCGGCATGCCTAGATATGTTTCTGGGAATACTATGGCAAGCATACCTCCAGGTTTCAAGAATTGGAGGCAACGCTCAAGAAAAAGGATTGTGGATGCAACACTTTCCTTCCTACCATGGAGAAGGTACCTTCAACCTTCCATATACCGTCTTTCTCTTTCCATTCAAGGGCGAGCTCGTATTGCTCCAAGGTATCAGGATCTGTCTCAACAAGCTTACTGCCGTGAGGAGGATTCGTCACCACGATATCGAAACTGTTAAGCTTCACTCTCGCTCTAATTTGTTCGCTCCACTTCTCTGATGGGTAAAGGCTATTTGTACAGAAGACATTTTCCCTTGCATTCCCAAGTAGAGCCATATATGCCCTTGCAACTTTAGCTAGAAACTCGTCCTTGTCAATGCCGTATAGACGTGTGGCAGCCTTCTCTTTCTTCGTCATGAGTATGCGATCTGACCAATTCTTCTTAGCTTCTTCCTCCAGAGACCCCCACAACTTTCTCATAGCATCTATCAAGAATCTTCCGGTTCCGCATGCGGGGTCTATGATAAGCGGAGTCACACCAGTCTTCGGATCTGGTTTAGGATCTAAGGCTTCAAAGATCATCCTAATGACGTTTCTAGGTGTGAAGTACTGACCCTTTTCTCCCTTAAGAGCTGGCCCTATGAACACCTCAAATGCGTCTGCTACGGCATCTACATTCTCCTCGATTAGCGCGTTTATCGTGTAGTTTTGAAGCTCTCCGACAACATACATGATGGATTTGGAGTCGAGCTTTATTTCATCCCCCTTCTCAAAAACGTCGGCATATTCTCTTATCACTTTCTCATTGAAGTATCTGACGATTCTCTCCTTTAGTTCCTCAGATTTTTCGCCGAAGTATGCGCAAAACTCTACATCGTCGTCAGGCCCCTTGTTTATTTCGTCATGCAACTTGCAGAAGAGAAGATAAATCATCTGCTCAGCTAGGTCGACAGCTCTGGTTATTCCAACGGCATTAGCCGCCAGGTAGTTGTGGATATCTCGAAAAATTTTGACCAGATCGATGGGTTTCGCCAAGTCTTTACGCTTGATTCTGCCGATGTCGCTTATGGATTGTCCAAATTTCGGCAATGATGGTATCTCCTCAAACTTGACCCTCCCTCTTTCGTCGAAAGTTTTGCATATATATGCGTGTTCTTGACCATTATACCAAACGCCTACTTCCGCCTGAGAATTTCCGAGCAAAATCCTTAGTTGTTTGATCCCTTCCTTCCTGTTAGGTTTCTTACACTCTCCTATAAGCACTAAGTCACTATCTGCTTTACGAGGGTTACTGAAGACTGCTACATCAACAGGATACCCTTTCCGGTCTGAAGGTCTGAGAGGAATTCGGTACTGTGGATCTGTCTGGATACAGTTCTCCGGATAACCTAGCTCCTCTATCAAACGTTTCTTTAGCTCCTCAATAACTTCACCCTCTCCAGATGTTCTACGTGTCATGATGACTCACTCAGCTGGAGAAACTATCATTTCTCACTTATTTCCTTAACATCGAACCCAAGCTTAGTCAACACATCGTATGCATGTTTCGCCGTAAATGCAATTCTTGGCAACCCCGTTACTTCTGCCACAACTTGTTTGATTGGATACTTTTCTCCATTGTGTTCGATGTAATATTTTGCTCTCCCTTTAAGAGGCTCAGGTTCTAGTTTTTCTAACACCCTCTCAACATCTTGGCGTGATATGTCAAAGACCTGCCTCTCTATCGTAACTTGAACCATCTCCC
>QMZF01000169.1 GCA_003663055.1 Archaeoglobales archaeon
AAGATAATCGCAATTACACACCAGAAAATCACAGTAAATTTTAAAGTAGTGGGAATACATCATCGTAGAAAAAGATATTAACACGGTTCCGGAGCATATTAAAAAATGACCTGTATCTTTGGCATAGACATAGTAAAAGGTTCTGTCCATGGCAAGGAAAGGCCAAAGTATGCCCTTTTTATTTCGAGTGAGGGGAAGGAAAAGGTAGTTTCGAGGGCAAAGCTCTTCAGGCTTATAAGGCAGTACAGGCCGTCTATAGTTTCTGTTGATAACATAACCGAGCTTTTTTCCTCCAAGGAGGATTTAATAAAGTTTCTTAAAGAAATACCACCTTCGACGAAGCTCGTCCAGGTTGCCGGAAAGCACAGCTTGCCGTACCTTGCTAAGAGGTATGGACTTAGAATGGACATAAGGAACCCAATGGACGAAGCAAAGGCTTGCGCCATGCTTGCGGGCTTTGGTGTAGGCGAGGAGGTTTCTGTTTTCATCGACAAGACACTCATTATCGTTTCGAGGAACAGGAGCTTGGGGAAGGGCGGATGGAGGCAGAACAAATATAGACGGAGAATTCACGATGAAGTAAGGAGAGTTTACAACGAGATAAAGAGCAAGCTGGATGAATGCAACCTTGAATACGTCGAGGATGCGAGAAAGGGCTATGGCGGAATATCGAAAGGTGTAATCCTTGTGAACGCTTCAAAAAGCGAAGTTCCCATAAACTCCTTCAAAACCAGGGATGTACAAGTCAGAGTTGAGGCGGTGGAAAAAGAGAAGATAGAATTCATTCCTCTCAGCCAACAAAAGATGCACACGATTGTTGGTATCGATCCCGGTACAACGACAGCAGTAGCAGTCCTAGATTTGTCGGGCAACCTGCTCGGCATCAGTAGCAGGAAGGAGTGGAGTCATTCAGACGTAATCGACTACGTACTCTCATTCGGCAAGCCAGTGGTTGTTGCTACCGACAAGAGCAACCCTCCAGAGTTCGTGAGCAAGTTAAAGGCGAGCTTTAACGCAGTTCTTTACACACCTAAAGAAGACATGAGCGTTGAGAAGAAGAAAAACCTTGCATCGAAATACAGAACAGCCAACGACCACGAAAGAGATGCTCTTGCAGCAGCGATTGAAGCCTTCAACTCTTACAAGAGTAAATTCCTCAACATAGAGAAGAGGATACCTGCCGGAGTTGATGTGGATGCGATTAAGGCTGGAATTATAAAGGGACTCACCCTGCGAGAATTGCTCGTTAAGAAGAAGGAGGAGAAGCCTAAGGAAAAGAAGGCAGTTGAAAAGAAGGAGGATGTGGACAGGCAGGCAATAATAAAGGAACTTCAGGAGGAGAACAAGGTTTTGAGGGCTGAAATAGAGAGGCTTAAGGAAGAAGTTGAAAGGCTGAGGGGAAGGATAGTCTCGATTTCGAGGGAAGAGCATGAGAGAATAAGGAAGGACAACTACATAAGATCACTTGAAGCGGAAATAGCCGAGCTGAGAGCTAAGCTGAAAGAGAAGGACGCAATTATAGAAGAATTGAAGGAGAGGATAGAGCAGCTTAAGACCATGCGAATACTCGAGTTCAGCGGCTGGAAGGGCGTAAAGGTGTTAGAGAAGTTTACGAGGGAAGAAATAGAGAGGCTCGAGAGGGAAGTAGGAATTGAGAGTGGTGATATCATCTACATCCACAATCCTGGCGGAGGAGGTAAAGCTCAGGCTGAATACCTTTGTTCGAAGGGAGTAAAGGCCGTGATAGCGAGCAGTGTATCGCACACAGCCATGGCAGTATTTGAGGAGATGGACGTACCTGTTATAGGCGTGGAGGAGGTAGAGATAAGGGTGGCCGATGGTATCGCTGTAATCAATGTGAGGAGTTTTGAGGAAGTTTATGGAAAGAAGGTTGAGGAGATGAGGAAAAGAAAGATCGAGAAACTCGAGCAGCTAATTTTCGAGTACAAGCAAAAGAGGCTGTTTTAGCTCAGATTTTTTAGCCGCGAACAGCGACTTCCTCCTCCACGAACACCTCCATCGGCTTGGTTATCAGCGATACCACAACCATTGTGGCAACCGACACTGCAAAGCTCAGCAGGCTGAAATGGAAGGGCAACGGCGATACAAACTTGTGGTAGTAGCCGAAAATCAACGAGGTTACGAAGCCGAAGAGCATCGAAGCTATTGCGCCTTCCTTCGTAGCTCTATGCCAGTAGAGACCAAAGAGGATCGGTGCGACAAAGGTGGAGAGCATGATCCCGATACCCATCCAAATTATGAAGGCGAGAAGCTTTGGAGGGTTGATGGCGAGCAGAATCGTTCCTACAGCAACAGCGAGAATGCTTATCCTGCTAACAAGCGTTACTTCCGAATCGCTTGCTTTTTTCCTTATAACGTTCTTGTAGATGTCCCATCCAACCGTAGAACCTATCGTCAGCATGAGCCTGTCGGTTGTTGACATAACTGCTGCAAGCACAACGACAGCGAATATTGGATAAATCACCGGTGGCATGGCCCCTTCGAGGGCAGCTATATACGCGTAGTCTGGTTTTGGTACGCTTATGATACCTTCTTCACTCATTGCCCTTGCAGCAAACCCCGTGAGCTTGATGAGGTACATAACGATTGCATACAGTACAAATACGACGAGAGGACTCCATTTAAAATCTCTCTCACTTTTTGCTGTCAGAACGTTGTTTATTATATGTGGTGCGGTTGCAAGACCAAATGAAAGCAGGAAGAAGAACGAGACTATGAACAGGGGTGTTGCAAAAGCATATCCTGCATACGGCGGATGAACCTGCGGGTAAAATGGTTCAACCATGTTTGCGTCGATGGAAGCAAGGACTGAATTTATGTGCTCTATTCCGCCTGCAGCGGATATTATGAAGGGAGCTGTGAGCAGTACACCTACTATAATCGCCATGCCCTGAACGAACGTTGTCCAAGCGACTGCATAGAGTCCGCCAAGGATAACGTAGGCAACGACTATTGCAGCAGCAAGGATGAGGGCTTGACTGCGCGGGATGTCAAAGAGCCAGTTAAGGACTATTGCTATTGCCGTGTACTGGCCTGTGAGGTAAATAATACAGGTTACGAGCACCGCAACGCTTGAAATGGTTCTTACCGCTTCGCTTTTGTATCTGCAAGCAAGAAAATCCTGAACTGTGAGGTATCCGTTCTTTCTCGCTTGCAGCCATATTCTGTAGCCGAAGAGGCTTATTGAAAGAGCACATGCAAGGGGGACGAATACTTGCTCCCATATCGTCGGCCAGCCAGCAGCGTATCCGAGTCCAGCAACTCCGAGAAGCGTCATGCCACTCGTCGTTGACGCCATTACAAGCATTACGAACATCCAGAAACCAAGACTTCTTCCCCCAACGATGTAATCACTCACGTTCCTTATCTTCTTCGACGCTATACAGCCTAAAAAGAGCATTGCAGCAAAGTAAGCTACCACAATAATTTTGTCGATCATCCTGCAACCTCCCGGAACTTTACGGCCCAGAGTATTAGCATGACTGCAACGGCAATTGGCAAGCCAAGTGCAACGACTACCGTTTCGACTGGCAACCCCAGCATGGTATGTCAGAGCAAGGCAAGGAGTTTAAAAATTTTTCGATTTTATGCCTCTTAGTATAATTAAGTATTTAATATCAATATTATTAAATACTAATAGGTTTGGATTTTGGC
>QMZF01000170.1 GCA_003663055.1 Archaeoglobales archaeon
ACCCAAAATCGAGACTTGCTGGTCATCTTAGTGAGGAAGAGAGAAAAAACCTTGCTGTTTGCATGTTAAAAGACGTTCTTGCGGCAGTTTGCAATTATCCCGTTACAGTGGTCATGAATGAACCATATCCAGAGCTGGAAAGCGAAATAAAGTTTGCTGAATTCGTGGTTGATTCTTCCCCTCTCAATGATGCGGTTAACACTCTAATGAAGCCCGGAACAGCTGTGGTGATGTCCGATCTTCCCCTTCTAACAGAGGAAGTGGTTGAAAGGTTCCTGAAGACTGAAGGGGACATCGTCATCGCTCCAGGTAGAAGGGGTGGAACAAACATGCTTCTTGCAAGAAAACACTTCCGCGTTTCTTATCACTACGGCAGCTTCCTCAAACATTTAAGAATAGCTGAAAGTATGGGACTAAAACTAGCCATTTTCGACTCCTTTTACGCAAGCGTAGACGTTGATGACTACAGCGATTTGCTCGAAGTAATGCTTCATTGCAAAGGCGAGACAAAAAAATTCCTCCAGAAGTTGGGCTTCAAAGTTATCATGGAAAAAGAACCGTACCTCACAAGGGATCTATGAGCGCATCTACGTTCTCTCCAATAAGCTTTATTCCGTAATTTTCTAGAAATTCTACGTCTTTTCTACCTATCTCCGCCGAGAATTTGTATCTCTTCAAAGCAACTTCTAGCACATCTCTCTCAAACCCAAAAAAGGAGAGGGCTTCGAATGCTTTCTTGTCATTCAGCTCTTTAAGACACCTTTCCATCTCCCTTTTGAACTCCACAACCTTCTCCCTCCTCAAATTGTAAAAAGCCACGTTGGATGCCATTGAACAGCAAGGAAAGTCGCCTATTACGTCTCTAAACTCGTACTTAAAGCCCTCAAGTTTTGAGAAGTAAGGCTCCCACACAGCTACCGCATCGAACTCTCCTTGTTCGAATGCCGAAATCATCCTTTCCGCAGAGCTGAAGTAGCGGATTTTCTCAACTTCAAGTCCTTTTTTCTCTATGAACAGCCTGAGGTTGCTCTCCATCGCTGACAGTTCTGAAGTTGCAAAACTCCTTGCCTCTTCTATCTCCTTCCTGCTCACAACTCCGCTCCCGTTGTACGCAACGACCGCATGTATTTTGATGGATTTAAGCAGAAGACCGAAAAGTACCTGGGTTATGAGTGGAGAAAAGCCTATATCTATGCTTCCTGAAGAAAGAGCTCTGGTTAGCTTGAGCGCGTTTTCAAACACTACAATTCTAGCGTTGAGGTTTTTGGCTGCGAGAATTACGTGGGGATACTCGGCTGCTTTTAGAACTCCCACCCTCATTCTGGCTACGGGAAAGGGAGCGAAGTCCGTATGCCACACTCTGTAAGCTCTGCCTATTTTTTCCTTTACAACTTCTCCCTTCGCTTCGAGTTCCTTGAGAATCTCCGAAACCGTCGACTTCGAAAGCTTTAAAGAAGTGCAAATTTCACTCTGCATAGCTCCGTCGCTCTCTCTTGCTTTTAAAAGACTCAAAATCCTCTCTCTAGCTCTCATTTAAATAACTCTGCAAAGACTTTAAATATCAACTTTTCGAACACAAGTTCGATGGACTTAAAGAGAGAAATACTCAGGCTAAAGGAAGAGAAGAATGCCATAATACTTGCACACAACTATCAGACTTCAGAAATTCAGGAGATAGCCGATTTTATCGGAGATAGCCTTGAACTGGCAAGGGCTGCTACGAAAACAAAGGCCGATGTTATCGTCTTTTGCGGCGTTGACTTCATGGCCGAAACCGCTGCAACGCTTAATCCTGACAAGCTGGTTTTGATTCCCTCGATGGATGCGAGATGCCCCATGGCGGTTCAGCTCCCTCCCGAGAAAGTCAGGGAAGCGAAAAAGTCCGGATGTCCTTTTGTAATTTACGTGAACAGCTATGCAACTTCGAAGGCTGAAGCGGATATATGCTGTACATCCGCAAATGCTGCAAAGGTTGTTGAGGCAATTGAAAGCGAAACGGTAATGCTCGGCCCTGATGCAAACCTTGCATGGTTTGCTGCCAGAAAAACGGGAAAAAAGGTTATTGCTGTTCCATCCCACGGCTACTGCTACGTCCACAAGGTTTTCAGAATCGAGGACATTAAGGCTGCAAGGCAAAGGTATCCGGACGCTGAAATCATAGTCCATCCGGAATGCGACCCAGATGTTCAAATGGCGGCAGATTTCGTCGGTTCGACAAGTCAGATGTATCGCTACGCAAAGGAGAGTGATGCGGAGAGGATAGTGGTTGGAACGGAAATAGGGTTAATCGAGAGGATGAGGAGGGAAATAGAGGGAAAGGAGTTCGTACCTTTGAGGCAAAGCGTATGCATAGAAATGAAGCTCAACACGCTCGAAAGAATACACGACGTTTTGCTTAACGAGAAGAACGTTGTGAAGATCGATGAAGAGGTTGCAAAGAAGGCAAGGAAGGCAATAGAGCGCATGCTTGAGGTGGTTTAATGCGCGTTGGAGTGATAGGCTGCGGAGCCATAGGGAGCGTTATAGTTAAGGCTGCTAGACTTGAGGGCTTTGCTGAAATAGTTGCGTTGTACGACAAGCATGTTGAGAAGGCTCAGAAGCTTGCAGAAAATGCCTTCGTTGCTAAGAACTTTGACGAGTTTATAGACATCGATATGGACGTCGTTGTAGAAGCTGCCTCGCAGCAAGCTGTTGAGGCTTACGCTGAGAAGATCCTTGAAAGAGCAGACCTGATGATGATGTCTGTTGGAGCTTTAGCAAACGATGAACTGCTGAACAGAATCGAAAGAGCAGCAAAGAAGAACAACCGGAGGATTTACCTGCCATCTGGAGCCGTTGCCGGGCTTGATGCCCTTAAAAGCGTTTCCAGCGTTGCAGACGAAGTTGTTCTGACGACGAGGAAGAATCCAGCAAGCTTAAAGGGGGCACCTTTTTTTGATATTTACGGAATAAACCCCAACGAGATAAAGGGGGAAACTTTACTCTTCGAGGGAAGCGCTAGGCAAGCGGTTAAGCTTTTTCCGCAGAACATAAATGTTGCTGCTGCTGTCAGCCTTGCTGGAATCGGCTTTGATAGAACCAAGGTCAGAATAATTGCCGATCCGAAGATAAAAACGAATATACATGAGGTAAGGGTTAAAGGCGAGTTCGGCGAGATCGTTGCAATTACAAACAACGTTCCCTCACAGCAAAACCCTAAAACTAGCTACCTTGCTGCCCTCTCCGCCGTAAGAACCCTCAAGAACATCGGGCAGAGAATTGTGGTTGGGACTTGATGGCTTTTAATTTGTATCGCTGTTGGTGTGATGGACATGATCGTTCCAAAGCCTGTGGTTGAGGAACACGTGAGGCGTTTTCTCATGGAGGATCTTGCCATTGGCGATGTAACAGCTGTTGCACTTCCCGATATTATTGCAAGGGCGAAAATTGTCGCAAAGCAGCGAGGAATTATTGCAGGCGTAGAGGTTGCCAGAATCGTTTTTGAGCTTTTGGATGTGGATGTTGTCGAATCGATTGCCGACGGAAGTGCAGTAAGTGCAGGACAGGTAGTCATGGCAGTCGAAGGAAAAGCTAAAGACATACTCATGGCCGAAAGGACAGCCCTCAACATCTTAGCGAGGATGAGCGGCATAGCAACGGTAACGAGAGAG
>QMZF01000171.1 GCA_003663055.1 Archaeoglobales archaeon
AACCAGCCGGAGCGAGGTACAAGCTTGAGCATTCCCGCTTCAAAGAGGAATCTGACAATGTCCTCCATGCTAAAATGTTGCTGCATGCGTATTAATCTTTTATTCTTGCCGAAACATTATTTTTACTAGCAAAGACATCTAGCAACAAATGAGCGTTGAGGAAAATAGAAATACTGAGAGAGAGCAGAAAAGTTGAAAAATGGAGAATACTCTACGTGTGTTCGACCTTGCAGCCTTTAACATTCAGTTTGTTGAACTCTATCTCAAACTGTTCCTGCTGGTCGGAGATTAAACACACTCCATAAAGAAGTTGCTAGGGAAATTGGAAAAGTTACGGCAAAGCTTGACGAAATACGTTCATGGACGAGCACATAGATGGTATACCTTAGCCTCGAAAAACATAACATCCCGCTACATTCTGAATTCGAGAGAAAAGAAGTCGAAAACATGCTCAATTTAGCTAAGCGGATTAAGGAGTTGGTTGATGGGCTATGAACCTGATGGACGCAGTTAGAGATCGCGCAAGAGGAAAGGAAGTATTTTGAAAATTACATGCAGTATGCGGCTGATTAAAAAGATAGCTGAAAGTATCCTGTCATTCGGACGTTTACGTTTTTGGTTCAGTTGTTGAGGGCAAGCACACGCCTGCAAGCGATATGGATGTTCTAATTGTTTCAGAAAACACTCCAAAGAGCCAGTGGGAGCGGGGCAGAATAAGAGCTAAAATTCTGAAGGCAATAGATGTCTTTGCACCCTTTGAAATTCATATCGTTACGCCGAAGGAGTTTGAGTAGTATAAAAGGTTTATACGGTTATGGAGAAAGTCTAAATCTAATACTGTTTTTCAATTTGCTTTCGCTTCAATGGAGATCTATTCGATGGATTTATTGCATGTCAAAACAAAAACTATTCAACAACCGTCCCTATCTCCTCTACATCTCCTCTGATTGCTTTCTCTATGTTTTCAGGCTCTCCGAGGAAAACAACAGTCTTTATCCCGCTCCTCTCTATAACTTTTGCTGCAAGCAGGTCTATTACGTTGCTGCTTCCAGCCTTAGTTTCTCCCGCCGAGACTATCTTAACGAGCTCCTTTGCTTTAATTCTGTCATATCTCACTGCATTTGGGTCTTTTCTTGGATCTGCTGAATAAACACCATTAACAGACGTTGCATTCAGCAAAACGTCGGCATTCACGAACTCAGCAAGTAAAGCAGCCGTGGCGTCAGTTGTGTGCCCAGGGAAGGTTCCGCCCATTATTACCACGGGATGGCTCAGCGACAGCTCATAAGCTTGTCTGAAATCTTCTGGAATGACCTTTGGGGCTTTCTTTATGGCTGAAGCGAGTAGCATTGCATTCAGCCTCGTAACTCCAATACCCATATAATCGCAGAGGGTTTCATCAGCGCCAAGTTTTCTTGCCGTTGTGATGTAGTTCCTTGCAATCTTGCCCCCTCCAACAACCACAAAAACCGTGTGTTTTGATGCAATTTTCTCTATTGCCTCCGCATATGCTTTTATCCTTTCAGCGTTAAAGTCCTGCATGACCATTGAACCGCCCAAAGACAGCACGACTTTCATCGCTTTGCATTGGTGTTGGCAGGATATAAAGTCTGCTATGAACTACAGTTAAAGCCGAAAAACCTATTTAGCTTGCCATCAACGCGGGGCGATGTTCAGGGTTATTCCAGCAGTCGATTTGAAGGATGGTAAATGTGTACAGCTCCAGCAGGGGAAAGAGGACGCGGTTCTCGTTTCTTTGGAAAACCCAGTTGAAATTGCAGAAATGTGGGTCAAAAGAGGAGCCAGAGTTCTACACATCATCGACTTAAGCGGCGCTTTTGGAGGGAAGCTTAAACACGAAGACCTTATTCTTGAAATTAGAGAGCGGGTTAAAGCTGAGATTCAGGTAGGAGGCGGAATAAGGGATGCAAAAATCGTTGAAAGGTTAATTTCCGCTGGAATAGATAGGGTGATCGTCGGTACGATGGCTGTGGAAAAAGTTGGAGAGGTAAAGGAGCTTGCATCCAGCTATCCGGGAAGAATAATGGTCGCAATAGATTCTAGGAAGGATAAAGTCGTCGTGAAAGCATGGAAGGAGGAAACTGCCTTCACACCCATCGAGCTTGCAAAACTCTATGAGGACTGCGATTTGTCGCTTCTTTACACAGACGTGGACGTTGAGGGTTTGATGAGGGGGGCTGCCATAGAGAAGGTTAGAGAAGTCGTAGAAGGCACATCTCTGCCTGTTTATGTTGCGGGTGGTATAACGACTAGGAGAGATGTTGAAGAGATAAAAAAAGCTGGAGCTGTTGGAGTTGTGATAGGCTCAGCCCTCTATACGGGCAAGCTTAGTCTCGAAGACGTACTTGAACTTGAAGAAGATAGTTGAGCATTTGATGGAAAAGTTATTATTATTTAAATTGAAGTGCATGGCATGCGAAAAGCAAGGATAGAGAGGAAGACTAGGGAGGTTGAAGTAGAGATTTCAATAGACCTCGATGGTGGAGATTACGAAGTTGATACGGGTATTCCCTTCTTCAACCACATGCTCGAAACCTTTGCCGAACATAGCGGCGTTGGTTTGAAGCTGAAAGCGAGAGGGGATATTGAGGTTGATGAACATCACACCATAGAAGACGTTGCAATAACGCTGGGAGAAGCGATAAAGACGGCATTAGGAGACAAGAAAGGCATAGCAAGGTTTGGCGATGCCATAATTCCAATGGATGACGCCGTTGCTCTTTGTGGCGTAGATGTGAGCGGAAGGGGTTACTTCAACTTCGAGGGTAGCGTTGGAAGCGTTAAAAGTATGAGTGGTGAGAACTTCGTCCACTTCTTCGACACACTGTGCAGAAATGCGGGAATAAACGTTTATCTACAGCTTAAGGGGATGAACGCACACCACATGATGGAGGCTTCCTTCAAAGCATTTGCCATAGCTTTCAGGGAAGCAATAGAAGAGGGGGGCAAGAACATTAGGAGTACGAAGGGCGTGCTTGATTGATTTTAAATTATTTTTGATTCAAGTTTGGAATGATTTACAACCCAAAACCTCGTACATAAAATCGCCCCCCAAACAATCAAAATCAAAATAGAGAGATACCTCAATTAGCTGGGTTAAAGTAAAGTGCAGAAATTATTCCTTGTGATTTGCAAGATTAGCCGAAAATTTAGGCCTGGAGTTTAATGAATGTTAGGTGAATCAAAATTGGACCGAGAGATTAGCTAAGTTACTAGCTGAAAAACTTTCAGAAGGCTAAAATGAATTTTCATAACATCTTTACCAGAGGATATTGCTTGAAATTCCAAAGGGATTAAACGCCAAATATGTACCTAAGGATTAAGTCACTTAGTATTCCAGATAGTACACTAATCAATATATTTCTTAGTACCGGATTTTTCGCAAATTTCCTTATTTTCAAAAGAAGTTCTTTATATAATTCCCTCTTTCGGGCTAAGTCTAACGTATTGATTATTCTACTTGCAATATATCCTAATTCTATAAATTCGTACCTGGAATACTCTTTAGCAATCTCTAAGATTCTCTTGGCAACTGTATCTATAACATGAATAGATGAAGCATTTACAACGATATCTATGGCATTATCCCTGAAATATCCTCTATGAATCGTCCCAATACTATTTTTTG
>QMZF01000172.1 GCA_003663055.1 Archaeoglobales archaeon
GAGGAGATGGAAAGGTACAGAAGAGCTGGGGATGCCGTTTACGAGAACTACCAACTCCTTGAACAGATCCTCGAAGCGTTTAGAAGGGCGAAACGGCAAAAGTCGTGGGATGAAATAAAAAGAATAGTTAAGACCAACTCAAAACTCTCTAAACTCGTAAAAAACGTGTATCCAGAGAAGAACAGCATAGCTGTGGATGTAGGTGTGGAGATCGAACTTGAAATAGACAAAACGCTGCCGCAAATAGCCGATACCTACTACGAAAGAGCTAAAAAAGTAAAGCAGAAGCTCGATGGTTTATTAAAAGCAATTGAGAGGACAAAAGAGGAGATGCAGAGAGTTGAAGAACTCGAAGCGAAGAAGTACGTGAAGAGGTTGAGGGTTGCGAGAAAGAGAGAGTGGTACGAGAAATTTAGGTGGTTTGTAACTTCTGATGGTTTTCTCGTTATAGGTGGTAGAAATGCTGCCATGAACGAGGAGGTAGTTTCAAGGTACATGGAGCCAAGAGACCTATTCTTCCACACGCAAACTCCTGGAGCCCCTGCAACTATCCTAAAGAGGGGACAGGAAGCCCCAGAAACTAGCATACTTGAAGCAGCACAATTTGCGGCAACTTACTCGGCTCTTTGGAAAGAAGGGAAGTACAGCGGCGAGGTTTACTACGTAATGCCAGAACAGGTAAAGAAAGCTGCAAAACACGGCGAATACCTTGCAAGGGGGAGCTTCTACATTGAGGGCAAGAGAAACTACCTTACAGTATCGCTTTCATGTGCTATAGGCGTAGAGATCGAAAAACTACGTGTTCTTGGCGGGCCAATTAATGCGGTCAAAAAGTACTGCGACTACTACGTCGAACTCGATATCGGAAACAAAGATGCAAACGAGATTGCCGTTGAAATTGCCTCTAAACTCGTAGAGATGGCCAAAGATGAAGAGAGACACATAATAAGGAGTATCGCAACCCCTGACGAGATAATGAAGTTTCTACCTCCTGGAAAGTCGAGGATAAAAGAGTAACTCTCACTTTTTTCTCACACTTTCAGTGTGCATTCAAAATGAAGTATAAAATTAATTAATTTTACTTAATTATTTTTCAAATTAGATTCAGTAAATAAATACAATAATTTCAAAGTTTCTTAAATTTTGTAATAAATAATATTTCAAAAATTTTTAATTTAAGAATTTGACAAAATAATCTTTTGTCAGAATATTAATAGTTAAATTAAAAACTCAGCTCGCTTATTACGCAATATATGTAACAAACTTACCCTTATTTGTGCCTTATTCCACAACCCCATCACCTTCATGCAGTTAACCCCCCTTAAACATGCGCAAACTCCTGGATTCATACAATATTTGTAACAAATGAATCACCAAGGTGCCAAATTTTCGGGCAACCGAAATTTTGTCATTACACGAATTGTGTAACAAATATATTTGTAATTATTGATTTTAAAAGTAGTATTAATTAGACTTTATTGTTTCATTTTGAAGATACTATTTAGACCATTTAATAAATTTAGTAAATTCCAATTAAAGATTATTTAATTTTAATTTAATTATTTTAAAATATTTAACTAAAGAAAATAAAGGTAAGCTTGCTACAGTATGTCAGTAAGAGTGAGAGTTCGGTAAGGCAAAAAAGTGCGATTGAAGAAAAGTTATAAATAATTCGGAGGGGCAGCGAGGAAGGGGGTTGGCATGTACTGGGACCCAAGCGTGGAAAAGATGCCACAAAAAGACCTTCAAGAGATTCAGGAAAGAAAATTAAGGGCTCTCGTTCATCACGCCTACGAATATTCGCCGTTCTATAGAAAGAAGTTCAAAGAAGTAGGTTTGAACCCGTGGGACGTAAGTGGGTTAGAAGACCTTACAAAGCTGCCGTTCACAAAAAAGCAAGATTTGAGGGACAACTATCCATTTGGGATGTTTGCAGTTCCTATTTCGCAGATAGTGCGCTTCCACGCTTCCAGCGGTACTACTGGCAAACCGACTGTTGTAGGCTATACTGCCAACGACATAGAGGTCTGGGTAGAAAGCATGTGTCGCAGCTTGACAGCGTGCGGTGTAACGAGAGATGATATTATGCAAATATCCTACGGCTACGGCCTGTTTACCGGTGGACTTGGTTTTCACTATGCAGCAGAGCGAATAGGCGCAACTGTTTTGCCCACCTCAGCCGGCAACACTCAAAGACAGATTGAACTTATGAAGGACTTACGCTCGACTGTAATCGCTTGCACGCCCTCCTATATGCTCTATCTCTCAGAATACGCAGCCAAAATGGGTATTAGCATCGCTGAACATACCAAGCTGAGAATGGGAATATTTGGAGCAGAGCCTTGGAGTGAGGAAACGAGAAGAAGGATTGAAGATAAGACGGGTATAACTGCCTATGACGTTTACGGCACTTCTGAGCTTAGCGGGCCGTTGTTTACCGAATGCGAAGAGAGACACGGTTTGCATATATGGGCGGATCACTTCCTAATTGAGGTTGTAGATCCAGAAACAGGGGAGCAAGTAGGAGAGGGTGAAAAAGGGGAGCTTGTGGTCACAACGCTTAGCAAAGAGGCCATGCCGCTGATAAGGTGGAGGACCGGTGATATAACCATAATGGACTCTGAAAAGTGTGCTTGTGGAAGGACCCATCCACGCATCCTTCGTATCCTCGGCAGAAGCGACGATATGATAATAGTTCGTGGCGTTAACGTCTTTCCAAGCCAAATAGAGCATGTCTTAATGCAAATTCCAGAGGTTGGAGAACACTACATGATAATATTAGAGAGAGCCGAAGATGGCTTAGATAAAATGACAATCCAAGTTGAGCTCAGCGAAAAGGCCTTTACGGATAAGGTAGCAGATATACTCGAGCTCGAGAGGCGTATAGCAGGACAACTAAAAGCCGTGCTTAACGTTACGGCAGAGGTGGAAATTGTAAACCCAGGTACTCTGCAACGCTTTGAGGGCAAGGCAAAGCGAGTTATCGACAAAAGAAAGATTTGAGTTTGAGGTGGTATTATGGAGGATAAAACCCTAAAACAAGTTTCAGTTTTTGTTGAAAACAAGCCTGGAAGGCTTGCAGCAGTGACAGAAAAGCTTTATGAGAAGGGAATTAACATCAGAGCCTTTACCATCGCTGAAGCTGGAGACTTTGGGATCATTAGAATGGTCGTGGACAAGACGGATGAAGCGTACGAAACTCTGAGAAATGCGGGGTTTACGGTTACATTAACAAGAGTTCTGGGCGTTGAAGTAGAAGATGAACCAGGCGGGCTATACAAAATTGCCAAAGCTCTTGGAGATGCAAACGTAAACATAGAGTACGTCTACGCTTTTACCTTTGGAGGGGATAAAGCCCTAATAATACTAAGGGTAAACGACTTGGAGAAGGCAGTAGAAATTCTTGAGAAGGAAGGTATGCTCTTTAGGGGCAAAATCGATTAATTTTTCTTCTATTTCTTAAAAAGAGTTTGTAGAACTAAAATCTTTCAGAACTTAACTTTCTAAGGAAGTAGATTATAACAATCAAAGATGATACGAGCAAGTGATCAAAGCAAGTGAGACTAGCAGCTCTGTCAAGTTGACGCCCATGGCCGGATATTTTGGCACCTCTTTCTTTGGCCTAAGTAAAACAGCTACTGCTATGA
>QMZF01000173.1 GCA_003663055.1 Archaeoglobales archaeon
GCTACAGCAAGAAGAGGCTCGCTAAAGAATACGAACGTTTAATGAGTTTAGTACGCTGACATCCTTCAGGAACGGGTAGTTTTCTCTTATTTTCCACACCTCCTCAAGCTCGATTTCCTCGACGAGTATACAGTCCCCCTCTCCCGCAATGCTTGCTCTTCCCCACGGATCAACCACCATCGAGCGGCCGAAAGAATTGGCTGCTACAACAAAAAGCTGGTTCTCTATCGCTCGTGCTTTGACAAGGTTCTCCCAGTGGTCGAGTCTCTTTCTTGGGAACTGCGACGGTATGGCAAGAATTTCGGCTCCTAAAAGAGCGAGCTTCCTCGCTATTTCTGGAAATCTAATCTCGTAGCAGATGGCCAAACCTATCTTACCAGCAGGCGTACTGCAAATGACGAGTTCGTTTCCGGGCAGAAAGTTTCTCCTTTCAGAGGTTAGTGGAAAAAGCAGAACTTTCGCATAGGTGGCGATTACGTTTCCTCTGTGAATAATGGCGGCAATATTTCTGAGCCCCTCGCTCTTCGCAATCACTCCTGCTACTAAAACTGTATCCCTCTCCTCTGAGAGTTCTATTATCTCAGAAAGCTCTTCTTCAATTCCTCCAGTGTTTGTGTAACTTTTTTCCTGAAGACCTGTGTTAAAAGCCTCTGGTAGAACGACAAGATCCGGATCGAGCTGGAGTGCCTTTTCTAGCATACCTACTGCTTTTTTTACGTTCTCTTCTCTGCTGTTCTTCGTCTCGAACTGGATGACGCATACTCTCATCTTTGCCCGCCTCCAGCTTTTAGGGCCAGCAGGTAGAGAAGGTAGCTCAGCTTGTTAAGCCACTCTACAACCTCCATGCGAAGTTTTTTCTCGTTGTAAAGCTTTACAGCCCTTCTTTCTGCTCTTCTAACAACAGTTCTCGCCACGCTGAGCATCGCCGAAGTTTCGTTTGTCTCGAGGACGACGAATGAGGCAGGAAGTTCCACCTTTCTTTCCATGTCTGTTATCAACTCGAGAATTCTTTCGTAATCCTTCTGGCTGAGGTATGGCTTCCCAGAAGAAACCTCTGCTCCTACTTTGAACATTGTCCTCTGTATTTCCTCGAGGATGGTTTTAGTCTCTGAATCCCCTGAAAAAACCTTTGCAAGACCGATGAACGTATTGGCTTCATCAACGCTACCGACACATTCAACAACATCCGAATCCTTTGACAGCACTCCGCGAAGCGTGGAAGTAACGCTGGAATCCTTCATCGAACTTATTTGGCGGAGGCAAACTTAAGGATTGTGGAAAGTCTTATAAAGTCCGCATTCTTCTGTTAGATGGTTTCTGGGCTGGAAGTGATTCGATGAACGAAGAAGTGGAGGTTTACTGCCCTGCATGCAAGAAAAAGCACAAGTTTGTCGCGGAGATTCAGGAATTCAAATGCAAGGGAAAGCATCTCGTACTGTTGAAGGACAGACTCGGCTGGAGACTCATGGAGGTCGTTGTCGTTTCTGATGATGAAGAGGATTAAGCTTCTCGGTCAGCTTGTGGAAAGGACTGCACTTCTGTAGGAGTTTGCAGGCTTTTGAATATTGACGACGGAAACGTTTTTCAAGCTTTGTACAGATTTTTTGCTGTGGGAGACGTTATCGTGTTCCATATCAGAATGTAGCGTCTACGCGTGAGCACCGCTCTTAGGAAGTGATATACGGTAAGAGCCTATGGCGTTGCTTATTACATCCACCGTTGTTAATATTAAACTTTGATCTGAAATCGAACTTTAACCTCTATACTGCATGTAACTTTCACATTTCGTATAATTTTCCCCGCTGTATCTGGTATATCTCAAAATCAGAAGATGTCCTCCACCTTTCCACGATTCCACACCTTCCTACCACCTTTCGCCTCCGTCCTAAGCATTAGGTATCTGCCCTCCTGCTTTAGCGGTATTATAAAGTATTCTTCCATCTCTCCGCTTTCTCGTCTTAAAATGAGCTTTACCTTTTCTTCACTCCTCTCTCCTGTCTTCGGGTCGAGGTATTCGTACCTGACGTATGAGCCTCTGTCGATGAGGCTTCTTACTTCTATCTTACCCTTCTTGCTTTTCGCTAAAACCTCTTGGGGGTACATACTTCCTGTATGGCGATGCTGTATTACTTTTTTCCTTTGAGATGGTTAACTTGATGAACAGTTTTAAAGTCAAATTTTACTTACAGAGATTGCTTTAAATTTATTAATTAATAATTTTATACTCATAGTTATAATATTGCTGTCCATATTAGTCATCTTTTATTCGAAAATCTTTTATCTACCTCGTTTTAAGTTCGAATAATGGAAAAGCGTATCCAAACAATACTAAAAAAGCTCAGCCTTCAGGGAAGGGTAGAAATCCTCGAAAGCCTTGCAGAAGGGCCGATGACTCCATCAGAACTTGGAAAGATCAACAACATGCCTCTCTCAACCGTATCGAGATGCTTGAAGGTACTGAGCGACTGCTGCTTGGTTAAAAAGACTGGAAATAAGTACGAGCTAACGGGCATAGGCTATCTCGCTGCAGACTACTTTTCCAACGTTGAGCAGATACTTTCCCTCTGGGAGTATATATGCGACGCGGGCGAGTTTGTGAAAATACTCCCAATGGAACTCAAGCCGGGATTGGCTTATTTATGCAGTGCTAAAATAGAACCCGATCCCTATGCTGCCGTTTTGAGGGCTATGGAGGATATAAAGAAAGCTAAAAATTATGGTAAGTACATAGACAGGATCGTAAGTTATGAAATATTTTGGATAATGGCAGAAAAAAATCTAAAAAAGGGCGTAAACGACTACGTGATTTCGCCTCCAAGTGTGGCCAATAGGAAATTAGAGGTTTGCATCCAAGTATTTAGAGACATGAACCTAACTACTGAAGATTTGGAGCGTATTAAAGGCTCAACCCAGATCAAGTTGTTAGATTTACCCTTTCAACTTGGAATAATCGATGGCAAAGTTCTTTATCTGCAAATATTTCAGGGAAAGAAAACCGAAACTCCCTTCTTTATCTCCCGAGACAGAAAGTGCGTTGAATGGGGCGAAAGGCTTTTTGACTACTTCTGGGAGCTTGCTGAACCTTTAGATGTTGTAGCAGAATTCAACAAATACCTGTAATTCTCTTTCACCCTTTTTTCGACCTCCCTGTACAGATTTCCACCGTGGGCGTCTATGCCAACGACACATGGCCCGAAATTCTCAACTTCCAGAATCCATACGGCTTCTGCCATTCCAAGGTTTTCCCAGTAAACAGCCTTAACACCCTTTATTGCTGTAGCGGCAAGGGCTCCAGCCCCGCCCGGGTATGCGAGATATACACCCTTTCCCTTCAACGCGTTGCAGACTTCTTCACTCATTCCGCCCTTGCCTATTATTGCAACGCAATCCACAAACTTCAGTAGCTCTGGTGTGTAGGGGTTCATTCTTGCTGAAGTAGTGGGGCCAGCAGATATGATCTTCCCATTTCTAACAAGAGGGCCACAGTGGTAGATTACCGCTCCATCGATGCGAAAAGGCAGCTCACTCCGCAAAGCTTCGAGCATCCTCTTGTGGGCAGCATCTCTCGCTGTTACAACTTCGCCGCTTACGTAAACTATGTCTCCGGCTCTTAGCTTTAGGACATCTTCCTTGTTCAA
>QMZF01000174.1 GCA_003663055.1 Archaeoglobales archaeon
CCTCTGCAAACTTCTTTCCATGAAAATCGAAGCGGTAAAGATAGAAAATCCAGATTGTAAGTACCAAGTAATAGTGGGTCAGGGAAACTTTGCCGTTTTTACTTGCGACGATTTGTTTAAAACGATGCTGACAACCGTGCCGGGCATAAAGTGTGCGGTTGCGATGAATGAAGCAGCTCCAAAGCTCGTGAGGGTAACAGGAAATGATGAGGAGCTAAAGGAACTTGCAGCAAAGAACTGTCTTGCAATAGGGGCGAGCCACGCATTTGTCGTGATGACCTCGAATGCTTTTCCCATCAATGTTCTGAATGCTATTAAAATGCATCCGGCAGTTTGTAACGTCTTTGTGGCTACCGCAAACCCCGTAGAGATAATAGTTGCAGAAACCGAACTTGGCAGAGCTGTGCTTGGAGCAGTTGACGGTACAGCAGTGACAAAAGTTGAAAACGAGGACGAAAAGAGGGAGAGAAGGGAACTCGTTGAAAAACTCGGATACAAGCTGGATTAGCTAACTTCTTTCTCTTCCTCGCTTTTCTCACCTTCTTCGCTTTTTTCTTTTCTTTCTTCTTCAGCCTCTTTACTCTTTACTTCTTTTAAAGCTTCCATTATCGATTTTTGCTCTTCCTTCGTGAACTTCTCAACCAAGTCTACTTCATCAATATCGAGGTACTTGAATATGGTATGTATCGCTGTAAACTTGCCAATTATGAAGTTCTGGACAAAGTATGCGCCTCTTGGGACCTCCACAATTGCCTTCTTGTCCTTCACCTCCACGTTTACGTCGATGCCCGTGTTTATGAAAAAGAGGGCTTTGACCTTCTCTGCAACATCCTCTACCAGCTCTTTAACCTCGACATCGAAGATGAGCGTCTTGCCTGCAAGTGGATGGTTGTAGTCTATTATCGCCCTCCTACCAATTACTCTTTCAACAGTTCCAATCTTGTTACCGATGCGAACTTTCTGGCCTGGCTTGGGCTTTTCTTTGAACCTCGTTACGCTTACAACCTCTTTGTTCTCTGGATCGTATTCGCCGAATGCCTTTTCGGGAGGAACGACGACTTCTCCTTTGAATCCCACTTCCTTTCCGATGAGAGCCTCGTCAAGCCCCTTGACTACCTGCCCTTCCCCCACAACTATCGCTATATCTCCATATCTTGCATTCTCGTTGTATATTCCATGTTCCTTTGCAACCTCTTCATCCGTAGCATCGATTACAGTGCCATCTTCAAGTTTTGCCGTATAGCTAATCCTGATGAAGTCTCCAGCTTTGATGGCCATGTTATCCCTCCACAAGTTTTTTAGCGAAGCAGTTGAAGGATATAAAAAGGTTCGCGAGGTTAAGCATGGAAGTGGAAGTAAAGTTCAAAGTTGAGGATTTTGAGGAAATCAAAAAAAAGCTCGCTGAAGTTGGGAAATTTGTAATTGAGAAGGTTGAGGAGGATCTGTACTTCAATTCTCCCTGGAGAGATTTCTGGAGGAGCGATGAAGCGCTGAGAATAAGGAAAGATGTTGAAGGTGTAACGCTAACGTATAAAGGAAGGAAGGTTGACGCGGAAACGAAAACGAGGGAAGAAATAAAGCTGAAAGTTAATAGCTTTGACAAATGCAGAAAAATTCTGGAAAAGCTCGGTTTCAAGCCTGTTAGATGGGTGAAAAAGAGGAGGAGGATTTACAGGGTTAACGAAGCTGTAGTTTGCCTTGACGAAGTCGAGGGATTGGGAAAGTTTGTAGAGGTGGAGATCGAAAGCGAAGACGTTAAGGAGGCGAAGAAAAGAGTTTTTGAAGTTGCAAGAAATCTCGGGCTTAAAGGGGAGAGCATAAGGGAATCTTATCTCGAGATGCTCGAAAAACAGGAAAATTAAATAACGTAAACTTCTCCGTTCTTTGGGGCGTACGCGTCTATTCCAATCTCATCCCTTATCCACTCTGCAAATGCCTCTGTTTCTTCGCCGTGTACGGTAAAAACTATTTCTGCTCCTCTATCTGCAGCCTTTCTTACAACTTCCTTAAGCTGTTCATCGTCTGCATGGGCTGAGAAATCGTACTGCTCAACACCCATTTTCAGCTTAACCGTTCTCATTCCAAGGTTAATCATCCCCGTTTTGAGTACCATATCTCCGTTGGTTCCCTCAACCTGGTAACCAGTCAGCAGTATTTTGGATTTTTCGTCGTTGTAAAGTCTGGATATGTAGAATAAAGCCGGTCCACCATTAAGCATGCCGGCAGTTGTTACTATCACAGCCGGCTCGGTTAGGACGTATTCCCTCTTTCCTCTTTCAACCGGAATTGCTTTTTTCAGGGCTTTTCTAAGCTGTCTTGCACTTTTAACGTACTGTGGGTATCTTTCAAGGATCTTCCCAACTTCTTTACCCATTCCATCAACGTATGGAGTTATTCCGTGCTTTTCAAGAATCATCAGAACCTCTTGCGTTCTGCCTACTGCGAATGCAGGAACTATCGCATAACCTCCATTCTCTACCGTTGACACCACTGATTCAACAAATGCTTTTTCCAGCTCACGCCTGTCTGGATGTTCAACCCCGAAATACGTACTTTCCACTATTAGAATATCCGTTTCTGGAAAGTTCAGTTCTGCTGGCTGTAAAAGACGCGTCTCTTGCAACTTTATGTCGCCCGTGTAGAGGATGTTTGTGTCCTTGGACATGTGAACCATCGCACTTCCCGGGATATGGCCAGCGTTGTACATCGTAACCTCCCAACCGCTCACATAGAACGGCTCGTGGTAATCCACTTCCACTACGTTGCTCTCGAACTGCCTGAAATCTCTCCTGCTGTAGGGCGGGTATTCCATTATGTTCATAGAGTCTTTCAGGAGGATCGTTGAGAGGTCTCTCGTTGGTGGAGTCATGTAGACTGCTGGATTGAAGTCCATTAGGTTTGGGGCTACACCAACGTGGTCGAGGTGGCCGTGGGTGATTATTACTTCCGTTGGAGAAACTCCGTTAAGGGGAAATTCTGGTGGTTGCGAAGGTTTCATTCCGTAATCGAGGATAACGGAGTCTACCATTATCGCCGACCTTCCAACTTCTCTGCATCCGCCAAGGAACTGAATTACGACCATTCTCCAACGCTTCGTGGGTAGAGGATATATAAGTTTTGGTCATGGACTATTTTTATGCATCCAGCTAATGCTCTAAATTATGAAAATAGCATCACAGAACTAGCTTACGGAACTCGTCGATGCCACCAATGGAGCCTATGAATTTTCCAAGCCTCTGTCCCTTCTTTGCTCTTTCTCTGTAAATGCCGATTATTTTCTCAGTTACCTCGAGACACTGCTCAGCATTGAGCCCTTCGGCAAGTACTTCTGCAAATCTCGGATTTCTGCCAGCGGAACCCCCAACGAAGCAGGTAAAACCGTCTTTTGTGCCCATGAATCCGAGGTCTTTTACTACCGGCTCAGTGCACGAATTAGGACAGCCGCTAACCCCTATCTTGAACTTCGATGGCAGCACCAATCCACTGTATCTCTTTTCAAGCTCTAAACCAAGTTCAAGTGTCTCCTGTAGACCAATCTTGCAGTACGTCTTCCCCGGACACACCTTAACACTTCTCACGCAAGGCCCGTTGGCCGCTGTCGGCACCAATCCAACCTCTTCCCAGAATGCGTCCAAGTC
>QMZF01000175.1 GCA_003663055.1 Archaeoglobales archaeon
AGAAGAACTTAAACTTTCTGATTTCCCTGAAGCTTTCAAAAGCACTTTGATTATTGTTGGAGATAATGCTTCTGATATTGAAATGCAGGCTGCTAATGAAATTGCTGATTATTTGGAGAATGAGACAGGAAACAAGCCTTTGATAAAGAAGCATTCTGAAATTAGCGATGAAGATAAAAAAAATTACAATTTGATTGTTGTTGGCACGCCAGAGACAAACCCCTTCCTTAAGGAGGTTTATGCAATGACAAATGCAACAAGGGTGACGGAAGAATTTCCCGGCGAGGGTAAGGGGATTTTGGAGATTTTGCCGAACCCTTGGAATAAAAGTAAAGCAATATTGTTAGTTGAGGCATGGGACGGTATAGGATTAGTCTCAATTATGCGATTTCCAACGAAAGAAATTGATATTAGCTCTCCAATATTTATTTATCCTCCCACATCCAGACCCAGAATGGGATGGGGAATAGATATAATTCCATTTTCTATAGGTTCGTTTTTAATTGGTTTAAGTGTTGTAATGGGAACATACGTTAAAAGAAAAATATTATGGATTCCTATATTAATTATGTTTTCAACTGGAGTGTTTTTAGTATTGGCTTCATTTGTTGGATACTCATGGAGGTGATATTAGTGAAAAGGATGAAAGAACAGAGGGTGGAATGATGATAGAAGTTCTGAAAATAACTTTTCTCTTATTAATATTATTGACACAGCCTATTATAGTTTTCGCAGAGGATAACACACCTTCCCGATCTTCACATCCTGATGGCCCGCCACATACTAATAAGCTCGTAAATTTAATATCTGCAAATACAACCAGAGTTTTAATAGTTACAGAAGGACATGGGCCATTAACTGGTATATCTCCGATTGAGGAAAAAGATTTTTGGCTCAGTGTTCTTTCTGAAATACCAAATCTTGGCGTTGATTGGTATGATGGAATCCCTAGTTTTGATCTTCTAAATCAATATGACTTAGTTATTTATGATGCAGGCGGCTATTGGTACCCTCTTGACCAAGTAGTTGACCCCCTAAAAGATTATCATTTTACAGGCAAACCTTTGATCGTTGTAGCACCAGATATAAATTATAACTGGTGGTCTGGGGTTCCAGAGTTCACCAAAGATGTTTTACATATAGAAGGAGTTCTAGGAATCATGCCAGAGGCTGTTTATGATATTTATGCTAATACCGGTCATGAAATTGTATATAGTATTCCTGCCGAGGTGGGAATTAGTGTTCCAGCAGTGACTTCTTGGCCAGATTGCTTTGATCCGGCGCCCGATTGTGAGGGTGTTCTAACTCAAGGATATATACCTGAAACAGAGTTTGGAGTAGGCTCGTGTTCAGACCTACCCAGTTATTCACCATATGATCCAAAAGGAGAATTATTCGCTGTTGTTGCGTATCCAGGTTCTGATATAGAGGGAAAGGTTATTACTTTTGGTATTCCAATATCGGGGCTTGAAAACAAATATACAGCAAAACAATTAGCTAAAAGTAGTATACTTTGGTGTTTGCAGGAGAAAATAGTTGATATAGAGTTGGATCTTCGGATAGAAGATGCAGATGACAATACTTTGGTGAGAAAAGCTGCTGGCGACAAAATTGATATTGTCGCTATTATCAAAAATAATGAAGATACGTCTCAACTCATAGATGTAGAGATAACTGCTCCCTCTGTATTGGGAGTACCTGAGAAAGTAATAGTAAGAAAGGATTTCCCTGACAATACTGAAATAAGTGAAGATGAAGGAAAAACAGTAGTAACCTTAAATCTTAATCCTGGTGAAATTAGGCATGTTGTGTGGAGATTTACTATATCTAATAATGCAAATCCGCAAGAAGTTACAGTCAGTGCAAAAATAAAGAAAGGAGGAACTGATGTTACTTTCGATAGCCAAACGTTCCGTATAGTTAAAAATGCCAAGGCAATTATTGTTACTAATAGGTACCTCCTTTATAAAGAATCCTTTGGTAGTATAGATTACGATGATGAAGTAAAATCTCTTCTCTCCACTTTATATGAAGTAGCAAATTCGGTGGGTGCTGTTGTTTATTATGTGGACCATTACAGCGAAGAGTTCAAAAATTGGGATCCTTCAAATGTTAATTATGATGGAGATTGGAGCAATAATGACTTACAAGAAGAAAAAAGCTTGAATTCAATTGCGATTAAAATTGATGGTTATATCGAGGATTGGGCATCTAAGTTAGATCCCAAATATCTCCTAATTGTGGGCAATGATCGAATAATTCCAATGTATAGAATGGATGATCCTACTGATCAACAACATTGTGAAGAGTTTAAATTTGGTATAATATGCAAAGGAATTAGAGAATCTCCAGAAGTCTACAAAAACGGATATTACTTTACCGATATGCCATATGCTGATCTGGATGGAGACTGGAGAAAAGGTGATATTGAGCTAAGCGTTGGTAGGATAGTTGGGGCAATAGTAGGATTGTATCAAGATAAAGTCATCACTCTCAAAGATATGGAGGAATTAATCAGAAGAGGGGTTAGTGGGAATAATGGAGAAGTGACCAATGCAATTGTGGCTACTCATAATGAAGCTCCACAAACTACATCAGTTAATGAACTAAAGAAGAAATTTACCGTTCTTAATGAGGAAAAATTGGTCGGCAAAACAAATAAAAAAGATACCAAAAATGAACTAGTAAACACATTAAAAAATAATAGATACTCCTTATTTTTGTATTCTGGACATGGAAATCAATGGGAGATTTCTTTTGGAGATAAAAAGGGGACCGATAGTATTGGATGTTCCGATGCTCTTAAGGTGTTTGAATCTAAAGACAGACCTATTCTATTTTTTGAATCATGTGAAGTAGGCAATATTTTACCCGATGATTTTAGTAGAAATAATATGGTTTATGCGACCATAGGAGCCGGTGCAAGTAGCGTTATTGCGTCTACAGCTATTACGTACTACAATAAACTCCTTTCGACACATGCTGAAGTCTTAACAGATGAATTCTTCAAGAATTTGTTTAAAAAAGATAGCAAATACAGCATGCCAGTCGGAGATGCCTTAAAAAAAGCTAAAGAGGACTATTCTCCATTTTTTAAAATCAAATGGACTGGAAAAGATATAAAAACTGTAACTGAATTCCAACTTTATGGAGTACCTTGGGAAGTTATAGATCCACCGAAGACTGGGAGTAATGAAGATGACTGGGAAGGTTATACCGTTTCAAGATCAAAACCAAGACTTGTAGACGAAAACACATTCGAAATTGACGTTTCTGTTAACATATCACAATATAACATAATTACTACTGAGGACGGATACGACTTAATCATAATTCCCGGTGCCTCTTATACCCTGAATGAAATGGAACCAGTTATACCATATATTACTATTCCATTATATTTGTCCACTTCAGCTAATAACATAATAATAGCAAGTGAAAAACTTGAAAAGAAATTTATTGGAGAATATAATATACCCTCAAGCAGAACAGAGATAGTATCCCTAGAAACACCAAGCGGAAAAACTTTTTATTCGACCACTAATTTCACTACCGAAACTATAGTTTCGGGTTTATATCCCCCATTCACTTCCTCCTTAGATATTGTAAACAATACAGAGCATAAAAA
>QMZF01000176.1 GCA_003663055.1 Archaeoglobales archaeon
AGGTTTTACATCGACGATGTGACTTCGCCGAAGCTGGACATATACAGAAAAGCGGATGTTATATATTCGATAAGACCTCCTCCGGAGCTGTGGAACGATATTTTAGCGTTAGCAAGGAGAGCAAATGCCGACTGTCTGATAAGGCCGATGGGAAACGAGTTTCTTAACTTTCCATTTAAGCTAGTTAACTACAAAGGAGAGAGATTTTATATCGCAGAACGTAATAGTATAATTTAATCTAATAGTTAAATATTAAACCAGCTCGAAGTGAACAACGGTCACGAACTCATCATCTCTTAGACTTCCGTATATCTTCTTCAAGGCTTTTATTAGTTCCTCTACGCTGCTAAAGCCATCCCTCATAGCATCTTCATCGGTTAGCTCTTTAACCCTCTTGATAACCGCCTTAACTACCCTTGCTCTGGCAAAGGGCTCGCTATTGGCCGTTAGATACACTATCTTTCCGACTGGATAGCTTTTAATTCCCTTTCTTACGGTCGTCTTCTTCTTTCCTTCAAGGATTAAAGAAACATACTCTTTATCGAAGTTTATCGACGTCGTACCACCTCCACACCTTTTGGAGAGCCTTAACGAGGATCTTGAACGGCTTTCCATTCGAGCTTAATTCACGCCAGGGTTTGAGCTGAAGACACTTCGCAATTAAAACCTTCTCCTCCTCCTCGCTAAGCTCGGCTTTGTCGGTTCGGGAGTAGTAGTACTTTACAAGCGGTCTTGCTACATCTGAAACATACTCGTAGAGACTTATCGCATTGAAGTACTTTTTTAGTCTTTTTCTATCCACATCGCTTATCTCCGGCTTTGGAATGTCCACATCTTTGAGCAGACTATGGAGAAGGTACATGGCCGTTTCAACTTCTAGATCGGAGAGCTCATCGCTTAGCCATTCAAGCAGTCTCTTAACAAAGTCAGAATTGAGCCTTTCTACAATGCTGTGTATGTGCATTTTTAGCGCTTTGAGAACGATGACCGTATGTTCTCCAGAAACCTCATTTCTTTGAGGAGTCATATGAATTGGAGAGAAGCCATTCTTTAGCCAGAATCTCAGTAATTCAGGAGAAACACCAAAGCCCGAACCTATCCAATCCAGTTCGTTGCCAGCAGCCCAGCTAATTAGCCTTTGTAGACCAAAGCTACCTATACCCATGTTCATAACCGATGGGTGGGTTGCAATTCTGACAACTCTAACGCCCAGAAGTTTTGGGAAGTCGTAATCCCAGTAGTGTTTAAGCACCAAGTCAGGAATTATCTGTCCCCTTGGCTTGTAGCCGTTGGCCATCTCTTTCATCAACTCTTTACCTATTCCACCCTCAATGGCTATGTGGATCGAGCATACGGTTTTGCCATTAACCGCAACCCTGAATGGAAAGTGGTTTGGCATGTCCGAGAGTATGACGACGTCTGAAGGTCTATTCCTGTAGTGAGCAAGTACATAAATCCCGAAGAACTCCCTGAGCAGTTTTTCATCGCTGAACATCTCGTCTTTATCCACTGCCTCAAACGTCAGCTTTCCGCTCTTTATTGCTTCTATATCCTTCCAATCAAGTTCTGCTGGTTGCGCATCGAGCAAAAGAACATCGTAAAGCCAAGCTTCGATTGGATCGCCCTTCCCATATCTTATCGGCTCTTCGAGATGTATCTTCTCGATCTCTACAGTTTCGTCAGATTCAAGTCTTTTCAGAAACCTTATGCTGAATCCCCTTCCAGCTCCTTCGTAGCCATGTATCGTTGTTGAGAATATTATGTAACGCACGCCCTCCGTTATCTTCCATAGCACGGGAACATCTATGCCTGCAGCCTCATCAACGATTATTATGTCCGCATAATCCTTCTCAACCATCGCCCTTCGCGGCACTACATACTCCACACGAGCAAATCTGCTGTTAATTACCGTTATCAGGCCGTTGCTCTCCTTTACTCTGTACTCCTTCATTCCCTGCCTTACGAGGGCTTTTTTGAGGAATCGGAAGTAAGTCTGGACTGCTTGCGGAGTTGGGGCGACAACCATGATTCTTACCGGCCTCTTCAAAACGCGATGCATCCTCGATATGAGGTATGGAGTAACTATGCCAAGAACCGCAGTTTTACCCCTTCCTCTATCAGCCGTTATAACAACGGCTTTCCTTTCTCTCTGCCTGTCAAAAAAAGTCTCGAAGAGCTCCAAAACCCTAACCTGATCCTGTGTTGCGCACAGCTTGTACAGCTTCCTTTTTATCTCCTTTCCTTCAGGAATCTGGATTTCTTCCCTGCTCTGTTCTCTACTTTCATACTCGTATCTTTTCAGGATCTTTCTCTTGTCCGCATCGAATACGATTATTCCATCTGCTTCGAGTGTCCTGTGTATAAAGCGGCGATAAAAGCGTGGTGTTACATCATCGATGCTGTAATTGTCGCTTATGAGTTCTTCGTGCCACTTACCAACGAGATTTTCCCATCTCCTAACATGAGGGCCAATAGCGATTATTATTCCACCTTCAGCAATCGTTTCGACTATTATTCCGAGATCGTTAGGATGAAAACCTTCGGTTAAATCGAGGAGGAGCGTTGAATAAGTCTCGCCAAGTATGGAAGGAGATTCCCTATAGTGAACGAACTTTCCGTCGAAGTATTCCTTTGCCATCTCGATAAACTTGTTTCTGCCAACTATCAGGAGATCTCTATCACCTGCAACTTCCCTATAGCTTCGCAACATCCTTTTTGCAAGCTTGAATATTCTGCCCTCTAACTCAGAACAGCATAGCATTACCATAAACCGGTGTCTGTTTCGAATGGCGTTTTTTGCAGCGTTCTGAATTTCTGCAAGCAAGGCCTTTACGGTCATTCAATGAAGGAGCTTCGAGATGTAATAAAAACGTTGCTGCAAAATTTTTTAGTGTTATTTTTGAAGAAAAATTGGAATAATTCATGTTTTGAAGGTTGCTGAAAGCCATTCGTATTTCTTAGACTTGATGTAACTTCCAAAAACCAAAATCTCCAAGTTTTGATTTTGTTGTGCTTGTCTATGCTTCAGCAAGTTTCATAGTGCATTAACCTAAACCTTCTTGAATTGTTAGGTCAGAACCTAACCTTTTCACTGGATTTATATTTGCGGTCAAACACTAAGATTATGAGGAGGGAAGTAAAGATGTGGAGCTCAAATACAGTCGTTCTCGTGCTATACTTGCCAAGTATAGCGGTGTTAATGGCTGACTGTAGAATGTACTGGACATGTTAATCTTCCTAACCTTTTTAATTACCAGTATTGGTTCTACTATTAAAACTTTGTTTTGGGGGCGAACATGGACAAAATAACAATCGACAGGAAGGCTCTGTTGGCTTTGGCATCGGAAACAAGGATAGAGATACTTAAGAAACTTGATTCAAGGCGGATGACGCTATCGGAGCTATCCGAAGAACTCGGCATGTCTAAAGCTGCTGTTAAAGAACACCTCGATAAGCTTGTTGAAGCGGGCTTGATTAAGAGGGTGGACGAGGGGAGGAAGTGGATATACTACGAGTTAACCAAAAAGGGTAAGGGGGTCTTGCATCCGGAAAGCAAGAGGATAATTTTTCTTCTATCTTCAGCGACAGCGAGTATTGTTGGGGGTTTATTCGAATTGTACAA
>QMZF01000177.1 GCA_003663055.1 Archaeoglobales archaeon
ACCATCGGGCATGAAACGCCAGGCGGGCAATCGAAAATAGCAGTCTTTCCCGCTCTCTTTTTTACTTCCCTTATAAGTGGCACTGGCGACGCTTCACCAATTTCCAGCTCTCCGTAAACGAGCTTTATCTCGCCATTTACCTCCACAACTTTTCCCATCTGCCTGTTAACTTCGGTTATTGCCTCTTCTGGGCAGAAATAACTGCACGCTCCGCAACTATGGCAGATTTCTGGAAAAATTACCGTAGAATCCTTCAGAACTACTATCGCATTGAACTGGCACACCTCCCTGCATTTTCCGCAGAGCGAGCACTTCTCCTGATCGACGACGGGAACCGGTCTAAACACTGGACTCTCCTTAGCCTCTCCAGAAATAAAGCAGCGGTCGTTGGGTTCTTCCACATCGAGATCGAGGAGCTGTAAGCGATTGAAGAACGCGAGGTTGACAGCAATGGTTGTCTTTCCCGTGCCTCCTTTACCAGAGGCAACAGCTATACGCATGTTCTTCACTCTGTTGGTTTACGACCTTCAAAACCTTCCTCGTCCCCTTCCAATTCCCCTGCCCATACCTCTTCTTCCCCTGCCCAATCCCATTCCTCTGCCTAGTCCCATTCCCCTGCCCTTTCCTCCGGAAGGAGCCGTTATTCCTTCGAGTTCATTGTTGAGAAGTCTGTTTACGGCTTCACTCACCTTCATTCCTGCCGCTCTGTAGATTTCTATGCCTGCAGCAGTTAGAACGTCATAGGCATTTGGTCCGAGCATTCCTGTAAGAACTACGTCTACATCCTTTTCAACCATTAGCTGTGAAGCTGCTATTCCCGCTCCTCCGCTTGCTGTGGCGCTCTCGTTTTTCACTATTTCAAAGCTGCTAATTTTTCCATTCTTCACATCAACAATCGTGAAGCACGGAGCTCTTCCGAAAACATCGGTAATTATATCATCAAGTCCACCTTTTGTAGTCGAAGCAGCGATTCTCATGCAATAAGTGTCGGTGGCTCCGTATTTAAAGTTTTAGGTAATCCGAAAATTGGTTGGACTGAAATTTTTAGTGGTTATTTTACTGATTTTTAAAAATTAAGTTAATAAAAATAAAAAATCGTAAAATATTTTAAATTACAAAAATTAGTGAAAATCGGTGGTAGAATGCTAACGAGAAGGAGATTTTTAGAGTTTGTTGGAACGATGGCAGCGGTAGCAATACTCGGATGCGCGGGAAGGGAAGAGGTAACCCCAACGCCCACAACTGCTGTAACCCCAACGCCAACTCCAACACCAACCCCGCAGCAAGCTCCCGAACTACCGTGGCCGTATGTAAAGCTCGATGTGGAGAAAACTAGGAGATTGGGTTACCTAGGATATCATAACGGGCTTCACTGCGCTGCTGGGGCATTCTATGCAATTGTCAGTCAGCTTCAAGAGAAAGTAGGCTATCCATGGACACAGATACCAGTTGAGATGTACCACTACGGCGCCGGAGGTGTTACTGGATGGGCAGTCTTATGCGGAGCGTTGAATGGAGCGGGCGGAGCTATAAACTTGGCTGCAGGAAAAGATGCAAAGAAAATTGTGAATGAGTTAATGGGGTGGTATACAGAGTTTCCATTCCCGAGCGATGAAAGCAATAGCTATAGGGATTACGGTATCGGGGAGCTACCAAAGAGCGTGAGCGGTTCTACACTCTGTCACGTTTCTGTTACTAGGTGGTGCGAGGTTTCGGGTTATGCAAGCGGTTCCAAGGAGAGGAGTGAGAGGTGTGCAAGGCTCGCTGGAGACGTTGCAGCAAAGGCTGTCGAGTTACTAAATGCTTGGAAGGATGGAAAGTTCGAACCAACATACAAGCTGCCTGATGAAACCCAATCTTGTAGGAACTGTCACTACAAAGGAAAGGACTTCGCTGCGGGACAGTTCACCAGGGGTAAGATGAACTGCCTGAACTGCCACGTTTCGCACCCAATTCCGCCGGAATCCACTAGAATAAGGAGCATACTGAACCAAACCAAAACGTAAAACATTTTTTACTTAAATTATATTTAATCAAACTACAAAATGTCATGCCAATCGTAGCTCCTTAGCTTCAGATCTCTCCTTTTTCTCTCCAAAAAGCGTTGAACCGTTGAATGCTGTGCCCCCTCAACGAGCATTAATACAGCTTCCCTTGCAGCATTTGCAGCTTCCGGATCGCCTATAATGGCAACCGTTTTGTCGTAAATCGAAATGTTGACGTTCAACATCTCCTCTATCGTTTTCCTGACCTTTCCCTCCTTACCGATTATTCTCCCCTTAACTCTTTGTAAAGCGTTGTTCGGAACATAATCGGTTAAATCAATTATTTCGAGGACATTAAACTCCTCGAGAAGTTTCATAGCGACTTCCGGGCTGAAACCGTGAGCTACTGCATTTATTACATCTCTGGCCTTTAGAAAACCAATCGCATCCTCACCTTCAATCGTAACAAGCCCGGCTTTACTTCTGACCTTTATTTTACACCCTGTTTTTTCTTCAATAGCCTTTTTTATCTCTCCCTCCTTCCCTATAAGTACTCCAATCCTGTCTTCCGGTATTCTAAGTTCGATTACCTGCATTTTCACCCCTCACGTACCTAAGAACTTCTCCCTCTTCCGCTTTAACTCCATGCTTCCTGAAAAACCTTACGAGGTTTCTAATATCTCTTTCGAGGTATTTTTCCGCATGAGGATGATCTCTAAGCACTGCCTGGCTAATATCTATGAGGTAAACTCTGTCCTTTAGCATGATGTTGTACTCGCTCAAATCCGCATGGACTAGCTCCGCTTTCTGGTAGAGAGTTTTAACGTTTTCTAAAACTTCCTTAAAAATTTCTGCTGGCTCGGGCAGCTCCTTAATTGCATCCAGGGTTGGAGCTGGAATCTCATCCTCGCCTATAAACTCCATAATCAAGATGTTTTTCAAGTACGTTATTGGCTTTGGAACGCTTACCCCCGCTTCGTAAGCCCTTTGAAGATTTCTGTACTCTTTCTCTGCCCAGACGTACACCATTTCCTTCTTAGATATTCTCCTCATGTCAAATCGCTTGTCGCCGAAGATGTACTCGTCCATCTTGTGGAACTCGCTGGTTTCAATGCGGTATATCTTAACGGCCAGAGGAATGTCCTTACCTTCCCAGAATCCATCGGCGTAGAACACGTTCGCCTCTTTGCCCGTTGAAATAACTCCTCCCATTGCCTTTATTATACCCTTTGCAGAAAGTTTATAGAGGATTTTAAGGGTTCTTAAGTCGAGAACTTCCGCGTATATCTTTCTTTCTTCGCTATCCCTCTCCTTTATTCGCAGCTTGTCGAGGTAGGAATCGATCTCCTTTATAACTTTGCCCTTTACCATCAGACTAAGTTCTCTGCATTACTATATTAACGTTAGCAGAATTTGGTACCTCAAACCATGATTTTGATGCAAAAGTTCTAGTCTAAACTCCTTAGATCAAAACTTCCATGACACTTCTCTATTCGAATTCTGTTCCTTATAAGCTAACAGAGACTAAATAAGGTAAGCCAAATATGATTTTCCAGTCGAGTTTTTGCCAGTAAATACATTTAAATCTCTCAACTTTATATCCACATACTCTATAGGCCAAAGTTCTCAGCTATG
>QMZF01000178.1 GCA_003663055.1 Archaeoglobales archaeon
ATCTGTTGAGCCATCCTCTGCAATTATGACCTCGTAATCGTAGCCTTGCATCTCGAGCGCCCTTGTAACTTCTTTAACCGCCCTTTCGAGTCTCTTTGCTTCGTTGTATGCTGGTAGTACAACCGAAACCCTTGGCATACCAACCACTTCTAACTAACTCAACGCTTCTACCCTCAGACCGTAACTTCCTACTTTAACGAAGTTTGCTTTTTCCGCCTCTACTTTCTTTAAAGCTAGCCTTTGCCTCGCTTTAAATTCTGGAATTTCTTTTCCTTCGTAGTTTCTTACGATAAGCTCTGCAAGGTTGATTCCGTAGACATCGCTGAGAAGGATTGCCGATGTTGTCATTCTTGGATTTACGTCTACAACGTAAGGCTGCTCCGCAAGGATTACATCAACGCCAACGTAGCCAAAGAGCCCCTTTATCGCTTCAACAGCCCTTATCACCTCTTCAACGACGTTGGATTCGACGTCAGCGGGTACAACGCTTCCTGCATATTCAAAACCCTTTACGAGTTGCTCGTTGACACTCAACACTTCTATTTCGTCTCCAACGAGGAGCGACACGCTAAGACTTCTGCCTTCCACGTATTCTTGGGCTAAGTATCCTTCAGGAAGCTTGGAATTGGAGTTTAAAAGCTTGATTCCACTCCCTCCGCACGAAACGCGTGGTTTGGCAACAAAGGGAGGGTCAAGGGGCTTTAACGACGTCTTTGGAGTATTTGCTTTCTTCTTTATCGCCTGATAGGTTCGCCACTTATCCGACGCTATCGCAACTCCTACTGGTTTGCTTCCAAGATTTCCCGATTCAATTTTCTTTGTTAGTCTGTAGAGGAGGAAATCGTCCTCGGGGGCTATAACAAGGCTGTAATCTGCTTTCTCTATCGCTCTATCAAACTCCTCTTCATTAAAAACTGTGAAAGGTTCAGAAAAAGAGGAAAATAGCCTATAAAGGGCTGTGAACATGCCGAGACCTTCAACAGCTATGCTATCGCTGCCACATCCAACGCAGGTGGCGTACTCAAACAGGAATACCTTCATGACTTCGCAATTCCGAGTTTTCGATCTTTTCCTCCTCAACAAAGTCCTCCTCGTTAAGGACTATCGCTATATCGGCAGAGTTCTTCAAAGCAGTGGAAAATCCGGGCTCAGCCCCGATTATTATTGTTTCCTTTCCCGCTTCCATCGCCTTCTTCAGCACAGCTTTGAAGTCGGCATCCCTCGTAACCAAAGCTATCGCATCTATCGCATCGTTGTATATCATTTCCATCGCTTCTACAGCCATCCTGACATCAACGTCTCCGGAAGTGACTATTGGCTCAAAGCCCTGATTCTCTATCGCTTCGACTAGTTTTTCGCTCGCATATTGATTGAGAAATACCTTTGCAACTTTTATAGCTCCATATTCCGACAGGATCTCCCTTATCTCCTGCAAATTTATGTTGAATTCTTTGCGGAGCATGTTGGGGCCGTCTACAAGAACTCCAACCTTTCTTCTATCCGCTTTTCTTGAGGATAAGTAGTTCTTAATCTTCTGCAATTTTGAAAAGCTTAGCCTCTTTTTTATCGCCATGTAAACCAGCCTTGGTGTTAAAGTTTAAAAAGTTAGTCATATCTCCTTTTCTGCCCTCTTTCTCATCAGCATCAGGTAGTTAACCGCATGTATGACAGCGTCAATGGATGCCATTACTATGTCTGCTCCCGCCCCTCTGGCTGTAAAAGAGTTTCCTTCTTCATCTTCAACGGTAACGTAAACTTCTGCCAAAGCATCGCTCCCGCCCGTTATTGCATCCATCCTAAACTCCGTAAGTTTGATCTTCATGCTTTCTCCGGCAAGCTCCTTAACAGCTTTAAGAGCTGCATCTACAGGCCCAACGCCTATGGCCGAAGTAACCTTCTTCTTTCCTTCTACCTCTGCGTTTATTACTGCGGTTGGCGTTATCTTGTTGCCCGTCAAGACAGTCACTTCATCAACCAGGATTGCCTTCTCCTCCTTCTTCAGCTCTCCAAGCACAACTTCTGCTATGGCGAAGAGGTCTAAGTCCGTAACCTTCTTGCCCTTATCTCCCAGCTCTTTTACCTTCTCCACTATCTTCGTAAGCCTTTCTTCATCAACGTAGTATCCGGCATCTTCCAGAATCTTCCTTATCTGGTGTCTGCCCGCATGCTTCCCAATGACTATTCTGCGCTTGTGACCAACCATTTCCGGCGTAATAACGCCGGGTTCGAATGTTCTCGCATCTTTGAGCACACCATGGGCGTGAATTCCGCTTTCGTGGCTGAAAGCATTGGCTCCAACTATTGGCTTGTTTGGCGGGACTTTTATCCCGGAAAAGCGCTCTATAAGCTTTGAAGTTTCAACGAGATATTCCGTTTTTATGTTCGTCTTTATACCCTCTAAGCCTTGCAGAATCATAACGACTTCTTCGAGTGCTGCATTGCCAGCTCTTTCACCAATTCCGTTGACTGTAACCTGAACTTCGTCCGCTCCAGCAAGAACCGCAGCGTACGTATTCGCTACAGCTAAACCAAAATCGTTGTGGCAGTGAACGTCAATAGGCACTTTCAAGTGCTCTTTCAGCTCTCTTATTAGCTCGTGGAACTTAAAAGGCGTCGCAATTCCGACGGTATCGGGAACGTTTACTATATCAACTCCCGCCTCCTCCACAGCCTTGTAAATTTGCTTGAGGTATTCGATTTCAGTTCGTGTAGCATCCATTGCAGAAAACATGCATATTCTGCCGTGGTCTTTGATGTACTCCACAGCATCAACTGCCAGCCTTACGATCTCTTCTCTGCTCTTCTGAATTGTATGTTCTATCTGGATTTTTGACGTTGAGATGAAAACGTGAACCATATCAGCTTCAGAATCCAAAGCAGCATCCATATCGTACTTAACAATTCTTGCGAGGGCACAAATCTTCGCGTTCAAACCGAGATTCGCTATTTCTTTAACAGCCTCGAATTCTCCTTTGGAGGCTGCAGGAAAACCAGCTTCTATCACGTCAACACCCAACTTGTCGAGCTGTTTCGCTATCTGAATCTTGTAGTTAAGGGGAAACGCAACGCCTGGCGTTTGTTCACCATCTCTTAGCGTTGTGTCAAACACGGATACTGTTCTCATTGCACCACCTCTTGCTGGCTTTCACATGTCAAATGCTGATAAAAGATTTTTGTTGAATGTGCACTTCAAGTACTGACATTAAATGACAATAGTTAAATTGTGTGTAGGAATTTTATTATTATGAAACGTCCAACCGGTGTGTCAATTTTGGCAATTTTAAATGCTATCGGTGGTGCGATTTTCGTGATTATCGGTTTATTTTTCGTGGTTCTAGGCCCAGAGATAACAGCGGCTATGAAGGAAATGCCGGAGACACCAGAACAATCCATACTCGTTCCACTTCTCGGAGCAATGTCGGCAGTATTTTTCGTTTTCGCTGCAATAGATTTTATCGTTGCCTACGGGCTGTGGACAGGGGCTGGATGGGGCTGGTGGCTGTACGTTGCTCTGCTTGCCCTTGGAATAGTTTCGTGCTTCGCTTCCGAGTGGGATTGTCGGAATTGTGATTAATGGCCTGATACTCTACTAC
>QMZF01000179.1 GCA_003663055.1 Archaeoglobales archaeon
CCGCCTTCGCCCCCGTAATTAACGGCGGCGTCGTAAACGGGCTTTAAGCGAACGATAAGGTCATCGCTCAGCTCCAAATACCACCGTCGCTCTCTCCTCAAACCTACGCTCCCGAACTTCGGCTCCGCTTCTCTCTTCGCCCTTCCGATATGAGCGATGACGGTGTTCGCCACAAAGGTTGAATCAAACTCAAAAAGCGCTGAGAACTCGTGAACGTCTGGCGTAAGCGCTTCCTCCAAAAGGAATGCTTTTATATGCCCCGAATGCTTACCTCGGGGGCATTTCTACCACCTGCTTCAGGGAGGGCGTTTTGGGGGACGCCCTCCCATGTTTTCTCAGAGTTAAGTGTTATAGTTTAAAATTTAAGGTTGCCAAATTTGTTTTAAGGTCTCAAGGGTGTGTCTGGCTTCGTATATTTTCTCAATTGCTTGTTTTAGCTCCCTACAAATACTCTCTCTTATCTTCTCAGGGAGAAGAGGTATTTTTACTTTCTTTAGTTTTTCACGATCGATTCTTTGCCTTCCTGAAGTCCCTGTTGTTATAATCATTCTTTCTATAGTCTGATCTTGTCTTAATACCCAAAGTAAATGATATTTATCCACTCCATCTTTAGGTCTTATGACATATAATTCTGAGGATCCTACTCCCTCTGTAATCCAGTCAGGAACTATACAAATTTTCTTATTATCAATACTGGGTCGAATCCGTGCGAGGAGAATGTCTCCTCCACGAAAAATGGTTTTACTTCCAGGGATATCTTTCCCTTGTTTTACTGTATAAGATTTTAAAGTACCTGTGCTTTCGTCTATATCATCCACATTAATGTATACAAAAGCCTTATTTCTGTATTTTTTTGATTTCGGAGTAATTGTTCTATGAAGAATATCTGCAACTTCCTCAAAAAGTTTATCCTCCTCTTTCCCCTCTATTACCTCAATTTTCTTTCGGTAGTAAAATTCTGGGCTTAGGATGTCCTCTAATTCATTGTGATTTATCCAAAAAGCTATAGAATGTCCAACCTCTTTCACCTCATTTATATTCTTCTCTTGTCTTTGAGCTTCTTCTGCGAGTAAAGGTAAGTCATTATCTTCTTCCTTATACCGCTCATATCCAGGAGCAAAGCCAACAGCATTAGCAATAGCCATAAAGATTTTATCTTCAGGTTGTGGCTTTCTTTTCTCAGCTACTAGGATACAGGTTTTAGCATTTGATCCTCCGAAGGGTTTAAATACACCTACGGGTAAACTAATAAGAGCCTTAATAGTCATTCTCTTCTTCATAAAATCTATAACATCACCATATTTCCCAGGGAGAGAAATCATTCCATAAGGAAGCACTATAGCAAATCTTCCCCCTTCTTTTAGAAGTTTTACACATTTCTCTAAAAATAAAACGTCAGTACTTCCAGATTTTTTTCCAGAGGTGAGTTCGTATTGTCTAAGAACTAAAGGGTCATCATATGTGAAATCAAAAGGAGGGTTCGTTAAGATTACATCAAAAGTATTTTCAAGAGAGGAGGCATCAATAATTCCATCAGATCCAACGAGAGAACCCCCTCTTATCGTATCTCCTTGATAGATATTGTTATATCCATCTCCATGAATAAGTAAATTAAGTCGACATAAAGCCGCAAGTCTTGGGCTCAAATCTATACCCCAGAGAAGCTCATTTATCAATCTGTTCTCGTAGCGCTCTCTTTCTTCCTTGCTCAAAGGTAAAGATCGTATTTTTTCTCTCAATTTAATAAATGAAGTGACAAGAAATCCTCCACTCCCGCAAGCAGGATCCAAAATTTTTTCGCCAATTTTAGGATCGATGAGATCGACCATGAATTCCACAATTTGTCTAGGAGTGAAGTATTGACCTAACTCCCCTCTTAATGTTTCACTGAGGAAAGTTTCATAAACAGCTCCTGTTACATTTTCGCCTGTAGCGTGAAGACTAAAAGGTTCAAGAAGCTCTACTAATCTTTTGGCAGTGAACTCTTGCTTCAAGCTAAGTCTTTCCCCCATCCCGAATATCTTTAACTCTCTTTTCGCCTCCTCGAATATGGCGTCTAAGGCTCTGAGGTATCCCCACTCCTCCATACTTTTACAGGTAAATCGATCCTTTTCTCCAAGTAATCCTCTCCTCTCTTCATATAATTTACAGACGATAACTTTACTCATTTCATCAAAAGCTTCCTCTGGTAGGAGTCCTTCATGCGACTTCAGCACATTCTTACATTCGGAAAAAATGGCTTTAAATTGATCCAAGCTTGCTATAGTAATTAGAGTTCGCTGGGCATCTAAAATCTGAGATTCTGTTGCCTCTCTTTTCATCTTTAATATTTCTCCTGCCTCCTCTTTAGTAGGAATGGCTTCGATATCCAAAACTTCATTGGTGATAACATTTCGAATTTTCCAATCATTTCCATTTGTAAGAATTATTAGCGGAATTATATGTGGTGCCTCAATGAGAACAGCATAGGATCGCACTTGCAAGATGTCTCTAGATGTAATCTTTTCCTTAGGATGTTTAGCATCTATAACCATAACAGAAAAGCCTTTAACAGAAACCCGAACAAGAAAATCCGCTTCAACTCTTACCTCTCTAGTTCCAACTACAACTTTGGCATTAAATTTCATTCGAAAATCTTTCTCTTCATAACCTAACTTTTTGAGGAAAGGGATAACTACCTTTCCTTCAACATCTCCAGAAGAGCGCAACTCTCCAGCTTGCGAAAGAATCTCCCGAAGAATCTCTCTTTTGTTCTTCACCAAGTAAACCCTACCACCTCCGGCTTTGTATATATGAATTGTTTCTTTTTATAATGTTGGGCCACGGAATTTATTAATTAGCTGCTTCCTGCCTTTTCGGAAAAGTAGGCGTATACTGCATCAATTCTCTCAAATAAACTGGAAAAGCTTTTAGCTCTTTCCTCTAAGGTGCGACTCAAATCTTGAATATCTACAATAATCTCAAGAATTTCAGGAAATTTTGAGCTCAATGTTTCTTTATGCGACTCAGATATATGTTTTGACTCTTCAATCTCTCTACAAATTCCGTGAACTAAATCATCAATCTCTCTAAACCTATCAACAGCTCTATCGAGTCTGTCACGCAAATCATTAACAGGCTCCTCAGCTTGTTCTAAAGCATCAATAATTTCATACATAGTATTCGCAAAACTCTCAAACCACTCTCGACCTTGCCCTAAAAAACCGATCAAAGCTCCTGAAAAGAAAGACCTGAGAAAATCTTCCTTTTTCGAACTCAATTTAGCCATCAAAGACTCAACCTTTTCTATCGCCTCAACTATTCTCCTACCTCTCTCAACCTTCTCTCTTGCCATGTAGTCAAGATAGGCTCGTATATATATAATCTTTCGTCCAGAGGTATTCTTTCAATCCACAGCAGTCTCTCCTCAAAATCACCTTGCTCACTACTCATATCACACACTCTCGGAACACACTCAGAGCCACCACCTCTCAGGTGACCTTCTCACGCTTTTAATTAAGGCGGATGCAATAGTTAAGGCAGATGCATTGAGTGAAAAAAGAGAAGGCGGGGGGCGAGTGTATTGAAGTCCTCGGAGGCGAAA
>QMZF01000180.1 GCA_003663055.1 Archaeoglobales archaeon
AAACGTACGGCTCGACTACTCTAATTCCGCCATAGCGAAATTTCAAAAGTCTTCTTTCCTTTATGGCCTTACAGATTTCTTCCATCAATCGACTGCTGTCATAAATTTATAACTGCTTTTTCCTCTTTTTCAGTACAGATATCTGAAACTGAGATACATAACTTCAGACAGCCTATCCAAGCAATTAACAGCTTCGGAGTACGTAGGTAATCCTTTCCTCAAACCTTCAATGGGTAAAACCTAAACCTCCCTTAACTTCAATTCCCAATCCCCCTCGCAAAGATTCTTGCCCCATCCTCACCAAGCAATGCAATAACATTATTCCTATAGGCGTAGTAAAACTACGGAAATCTCAGCTCTATGCAACTCAGCTATTTTTGCTGCATTTGCAAATCTGCCATTACTTCTATATCAACCCTAACCAATCTTCTCCTATTGCTCTTTCAATTTATCTAAAATAGCATCGCTAAATCCCTTCTCTTTCCCCTTGTCAAATAACCTCACATTTCACTTCGCGAGGTATTAAGATATCTTAGAGCTTGATGAGGTTCAAGAGGTTGCGCTAAAAGCTCTAAAGCTTTCTCAGCTTGTAGTCTCGAATAAATTGCATATAAGCTTAAAAATTAGTTCACGTAATCATTTCCGTAATTTTTCAATTTTCAGCAATTCCCTCAACTGTCTTATTCTCTCCCTCAACTCCTCCCCATCGATGAACGACCTTTCAACCAATCCCGGTAAGAAATCGCTTTGCAGAGCTGTTAAGAGTTGCTCTCCAAACCCTCTTTCAACACAAATCCTATCGATTTCTTTGTGGTCAAAAATTCCCTTCTCCCTCGCAACGACTTCAGCAAACTCGTGGGCGATTATACCTGTAGTCACATCATCATCAATTTTGTAGATGACAGAAATTCCATAAACTTCCTCTTTACTCCTGTAGATAAGCTCGGGCTTGAAGCCAAGAATTTTCTCGAACTCCTCAAGCTTCATCGCCCAGCCCGGCGAGAATGCGTGGAGCTCGAAGCAGGGCTTGAGCAAGGAGACTCTGTCCTTCACATCGCTAAAACTCTCCCTTACCCTTAGAAAGATTTCCAAAATTTTCTCTTCCATGCTACACGTAATGTCTCTTACTCTCCTTGTCCTCCCTATCTATCGTAAGCAGAATTGCGTAAAGACTCTCAGCCATAATCCTCAGCTTTCTGAGCTCCTGATAAAACATCGTAAAAATCGCGTACGGATGTCCGCAGGGATAGTCGTACTTCGTAATTGGACAGCCCCTACAACCAAATTCCTGATATTTTAGGCAGTAGGAGGTTAGCTGAACGCTCACCTCTTCAATAACCTTCAAAGCCTCAACTATAGAGCCCCACTTCTTAACGGCCACTTCTGTGTCACTCGCACCCTTTTCCAGTTCCTCCTTCAGGTCATCCAGCGTGTAGAATTCAACCCTCTTCATGGTATTGAGTTGGACTCTCGAAATAAGAATGCGTCGGATATTTCAACAAGATTTAATAATCCACTCACAGAAATCCAAGCAATGAAAATATCTCCGCAATGTCCGGCCTGCCTTCTCAACAGGGTGTACATGGAGTCCAGCATAGCAACAAGCGATGAGGAAAAAATTCATCGGGCTGTAGAGGAGGCTATTAAAATATTGGCAAGGAGGTATCCGGAGAGAGGAATAAACGCCGTAATCGCAACCGAAATGCACAGAAAAGTCTACGAGATTCTCGGAGTCGAGGATCCGTACAAAAAGCTTAAAGATAGAGCCAACGAAGTAGCTTTACAATTTCTGCCTATGGTTAAGAAGTTCATTGAAATGGAAGAAGACGCTTTCAGAGCTGCTGCAATAGCGGCAATAATAGGCAACACGTTTGACTACGGCGTTATGGGGCATGAAGTTGCGGAAGATGGTTTTATGGAGTATTTCGAAAAACAGTACTCCAAGGGCTTAGCAGTAGATGACACGGCCGATATAAGGGAACTCAGCTCTGGAAAAGTTGTTTACCTCACCGACAACGCCGGAGAGATAGTCTTTGATACCCTGCTCATGAAGGAGATAAAAAAGACGTGCGAAAGGCTAAGTGTTGTTGTGAGGGGTAAGCCCATTCTTAGCGATGCGACGCTTAGCGATGCCAAGCTTGCCGGTGTTGATAGAATCGCCGATGAAGTACTAACAAACGGTGAGGGAGCTATCGGCATAATCGAGGAGGAGTTGCCTTCTGAAACACTCGAGAGGCTTGAATGCGCAGATATAGTTATAGCGAAGGGTATGGCAAACTACGAATGTTTATCGGATGGTAGATTCAAGCCAATAGCCTTCCTGCTGACGGCTAAGTGCGAGCCGGTGGCGAACGACATCGGTGTTGATGTCGGAGACATGGTAGCTATGCTGAGGTGGTAGTATGGGAGAGCTAAGGGAAAGAACACTCGTAGACCTCTTTGGAGCTCTCGAAGGAAAGTACGGGCCAAACTACGAATGCAAGTACTATCCCTGCCATTTTAGCGGCCAAGATTGTTCTTTTTGCTACTGTCCATTCTATCCTTGTCTCCTTTACGATCTCGGCGGAGAGATAAAGCTGACTTCAAGCGGCTACGTATGGAGCTGTGAAAACTGCACGTGGATTCATATGCCGGAGAATGTCGAAGATGTCCTTGCTGTGCTGAGTAGCTATTCGAGGCAGCAACTCATCGAGGAGGACTGGTACTTCTTTAATCGCATTCTCCAAGAGCTCTACTATGGCCGCGAGCTTGGTGTTTGGGAGGGTAAGGCATACAACCTCATGCCGGCAATGCTGAAAAAAGGCTGTGAGCAGCTTGAGAACGCCGAATTCTTGCGGATAGTAATTGAGGACTTTGAAATAAAAAGTGTTCACCGCTGTACGTCAATAGAGGGTGAAGGCGTGTTCATTCCTCTGAAAGAGGGGGAGAAGCTCTTTGGCTTGCTTAACGGAAACTTCGTAGTTTGCAAAATTTAGAACCTTGTTAACTGTTAACTATTATACTGTTAAAAAATACTTACTATTCCGTGAATTAACTCGAAACTAAATGTTTTCCCGGATTGTAGCCAAAAGCTGTTGATTTTGCTTAATTAAAAACAGAACAAAAAGCGTCGACACTTTTTGTTTTGTTTATGGCCTTTTTTCCTCCGTCCAAATTATGCGAAAACTTTAAAAATCAATATACCTTAGCTCTGATGCGCACGTTCAAAAGTAAATTCGTTATAAACAACGCCACGCGGGCAAAAGCCCGTCTATCCATCGGTAAATTAATAAAAATTGAAAAAAAGGCAAATCCTTCAAAAGAGGTGAAAAAAGATGGGTGATGACCATGATAGTCGGGAAGCACATAATTGCGGAATTGTATGGAGTTCCAAAGGAGCTAATTTCAAATGAGAAAACAGTGAGGGAGATAGTAGAGGATGTAGTCAGTAAAGCTGAGCTTACAAAAGTAGGAAGCGTGTACAAGCAGTTCAATCCCCATGGAGTTACGGGAGTGGTACTCATAGCAGAATCGCATGTAAGCATACACAC
>QMZF01000181.1 GCA_003663055.1 Archaeoglobales archaeon
ATTATTAACTTGTTCTTCATGCATAACACCCTTTCCGAACCTCTCGGTAATCATAAGAAACGCCGGAACCACCGTTAAAGCTCCGATCAGGCTGAAGATTATCGCTATAAAGGACAGGAAGCCAAAGTCCCAGAGCATCGGGAATGTTGAGAGCATTAAAGCTCCAAATCCACCAGCCATCGTTAAAGCAGAAGTAACTATTGCCTTTCCAGTTTCCTCTATTGCAACTTTAACGGCTTTCTCTGGCGAATGTTTCTGCCTTTCCTCAGCATACCTCTCAGCCATGTGGATCGAGAAATCTATTCCCAATCCGAGAGTTATAGCGTTTATCGCTATAGACATCATCGTCTGCTTCATTCCCGCCAAGAACATCGTCGTGTTAAGAACACCGATAACAGTTGTTATGGCAACCAGGGGGACTATTGCCCTTGCTATCGAACGATAGGTTGTAAAGAGCAGCAGAACGATTAGACCGTAGGCAACCAAGGTCATCTGAGTTTGGCTGTTAAACATTATTTCGCCAAGACGTGCCATTATCACGGGCATTCCGGTTATGTAGTAGCCTTCGTGCCACTCAAAGAACCCTACATCCCTCTTAAGATATTCCGTAAGCTCCACCCTCTTGTCGTGAGTGTCTGCGGATGTGTAGAGATATAGGGCAAGAGAATGACCCGAAACGTATCTCTTCAGTATATCCTTGGGGATCATGCTCAAAATTGCCGAAAGTTTCGCATCGCTTTCTGGTAATCTACCCAAATACTCCTTTATCAGCGATGATAATGAATCATATTGATAAACCATGTCCTCCTTGTTCAAGATGTAGTTTCCGAGCTCGTCCATTCTTTTAAGCTCATCAGCGCCGATTTCATCGGCTGAGAGAACGATTGTATAAATGTGCTGCTTACCCATAATTCTTTCAAGTTCTTTGAACTTCACCATCGCTGGCAGATTCTCTGGGAAGTACTTCTTAGTGTCCGTCTCAAGCTTTATCTGGGTATTTGCATAAGCTCCAAAGATTACTACTATAAGAGCTAAAGCCAGTATGGCTTTGGGTTTTGATGCGGTGAGAGATGCTACGGAAGTCAGAACCCTCTCCAAAATTCCAGCTTTTCTTTTTTCTACCTTTACTTTCGTTGCCTCTTTTCCTTCTTCTTTATCCAGTATCTTCAAAATTGCCGGAAGGAATGTTATCGAGAAGATGTAGGCAATTATCAAACCCAGAGACATTATTATTCCGAAGAGCGCAAGCCCCGGAATTAAGGTTGTGGCCATTGACATAAAGCCTATGACTGTGGTGAGCATGGCAAGAACAACAGCCAAACCGGTTCTTGTTACAGCTATTACAACCGAGTTGTCCCTATCAACCCCCCTCAATCTCTCGTGCTCGTATCTGTTCTGAATCTGTGCAGCGTATTCGATTGCCAAACCTATTAGAATGGGTAGGGTTGCGCTTAAATCGGGATCGAGCTTTATGCCAGCAAGAGGCAAAAGACCCACTATGACTATTACGAAGAATACGGAAATGATGAGGGGTATGAAAGCCATGTATTTCTTCCTAACAGCCCCACTGAACGTTACAGCTAACAGAACGATCATCGCGATTATCGAAGCCGTTGTAGTCATTCCCGTTTCCCTTTCAGACACTTTGACGATTTGGTAGCTTAAAACTGGTGATCCGGTTACTTCGGTTGTCAGTCCTGTCGGCTTGTGGGTGAATTCTACAACTCTCTCTATCTGTTCGGCAAGTTTCATCGTTTTATCTGGGTCTGTCACTGTTATCGTTACTAACATCAGAGCAAGCGTTTTTTTAGGAACGAACTGATGTGCGTAGAGATCTGTCAAATGCTTAAGCTGTGATTCGTCGCTCGGCAAAACTCCGCCGTTCAGCTCCGCAATTATCGAAGCTGGGGAAGTTACGCCCCCAACTCCGTCAAGATTCTTCAAATTCTCTCCTAACCTAAGCATGTATTCATAGGTATCTCTGTTCACAACATCGTCACCCTTTATCATTATGTAAACTCCCTCAGCTCTCACTCCGAAGTCCTTTTCGTAGAGTTGGAGATTTTTGTAGACCGGATCGCCTATAGGAAAGTACCTCTCGTATTCGATGGATGTGAACTCTGTTTGCGAAGCGGAAATTAGGAAAATTATCACAACGAGGGCTGTAACCGAAACTACGAGTCCTGGTTTTCCTGCAACAAACCTCGAAACTTTTTCGAGGAAATCCTCGAAGCTCACTTCTTTAGCCTCCTCAGGTAGTATGCGACTGCTACGATGGCTATTATAGCAACTACTGCAATCGCACCGTAGGGCGGCTTAGGTGGTGTAACCTCGATTACAGCCTTTGTAGGCTCGCTTATAGCCCACTCATCCTCCAAATCCTTGTATTTGACTTCCAAGTTCAATCCGTACTTCTTCGGAGTCGCATCCGCATCTACGCTGAGCCTGAATTTTATCTCAGCCGTTTGTCCAGGCTTTAACGTTCCTATGTATGCCGTATCGTCACTTGAAGAGAAGGGGTCTGTTATCGTCAACCTTCCAGTAGCCTCCCTTATCGTGAAGTTTCCAACGTTTTTGATGGTGAATGTGACTATTCCTTCGCTTCCAGCTGCAATTTTCGGAATATTGTAGACTTCAAACTTCATCTTCGGATTTACCTTTATTCCTATACTTTTTGCATCCGTGTAGAAGTATTCGTCCATGCTTCTGTATTTCAGCTTGATCTCCGCTGGATAGGTTACTGGCTTTGCTTCATCCGAGGCTTGCACCTTAAACACGGCCGTGTATTCCTTTCCGGCTTGAACGTCGCCCAAGTAGTATTCGGCGCTCAGAACGGAGAGGGGCGGTTTTGTCGTTAGATATACGCAGGCATCATAGAGGTCTGTGGAGGGGACTAATGCTACCACTACACCACCCTTTGCGTTTACGAAGACCTTGCTCTCGACAGATTTGACAACGAAGTCGGGAGCTTTTGAAACGTAAACTCCAAACGGAACTGGATCGCTCTCAGCGATGTTGCCGTATTCGTCTAAGTAAACTGCTTTGACCTTAAACGTGTAATTTCCCTCATCTTTAGTGTCTATTCTGACGTAAAAGATTGCCTTTGCTACCTCATTCGGCCTCAATTCGCCCACGTAGTAAGCTGGCAGAGATGTTGAAACCGAACGTGCTGGCATTGTAGGCGTAGGCATTTGCATTGCTTTAAAGCCAGATGGGGTTTCCAAAACAAGATGGGCATTTTTTGCAGTCTTCTCACCAACGTTTCTCACCTCAACGACCAACTTTCCCTTGCTTTTGCCAACCATGTTCTCGGCTGAGACGTTTACAACTTCAAGTCTCACTTCTCTTTCTTCGATATATACCGGAATCGTTATGTCTCCGCTCTCTTCCTTGTATCTAAGCTTATATCTCTCCGTAAGAACCTCATACTCGTAAGTGATCGTTTCATTGCTATTTTGAACAGTTTTCTGAACCGGAAAGAGCTGAGGGGAATACGTGTCGAGGTATGCAAGATCGTCTATCCTATCG
>QMZF01000182.1 GCA_003663055.1 Archaeoglobales archaeon
ACGACGAACACGACTTCGCACGAGATCCACCCCCTAATCACCTGAAAGGTGGTGGTGCTAAGTGCGTGCTGAGGGTGGGTGTGTCGTTGAGGCTTATAATCATAATGTGTTGTCCGTGATAGTTACAAAAGTCAAGAGGCTTGAACATTATAAGAGGATGAACATACAAGATGCAGCGGTCAGATTTAGTTTTTGGATTTTGAGGACTGCAGCTTCGCTAGCTTTCCTCCCTCTATTACTTTTGCTTCACTCTATGCTAGAGGGCGTTGATCCCACTCTGTATTCTCTTTATCTGACTTCAATAGTTCTCTGTCTTTCTTCAGGAATTCAAGGGATGTTCTTGTGCTCTCTAGTTGAGAGCTTAAAGACTAAAAAATCTGTGGAGGCAAGTCTTGTCTATATTCATTGTGGCCATCTCGAAGTAGTTGATTACGACTTTGAGTCTGAAAATGTAGCTCGTATTCGTATTAGATGCCGTGAATCTCTCATAACACCCAGTGGCTGCCCTAAAGGTTGCCCCATGTATTTCAAATCTCGCCCTACTGGTGCTGGCACTCTTTTCGGCATGATAGGAGGCGGTCTTATAGGACTTGGAGGGGGGGCTATCGGCGTTATCTTGGGAGGAGTATTAGGAGGGTTGGTCGGAACTGCCATAGAAGATCTTGCCTTTCAATCACAGGTCGCCCGTCTTGTTAGTAGGGCTAGATCTGAGGGCAGAAGGATTATATTCGAGATAAGCGAGTAAACTACCGTAAATAACCACTCCTTGAGACCCATCTTGCGTGGATATTTTGAGCTTCAAAAGGTTCAAATAAGGTGGTAGAAATAGATATGAGACATGTCCAGACCCATTTTCGGACGAACGCTTGAGGAGCTGTTAGAAAAGACTGAGAGAGAGTGTGAGCAGCGAGGTATGGTCAAAGAAAAAGGCCCTTTGCTTAAGACACTCAGCGACTTGGTTAAGGATTATGGTTACTCACCCAAGCAAATAGGTGTCTTCATTCCGATCAGAATAGGCTCTAAAGAATTCGAACCTGATATAGTAGTCTATAAGGACGAACAGCGGCATAGTCCGTACATAGTGATAGAGACTAAGGCTCCAAGGAAAGAAGGACTAAGCCAGGCGAAATCGTATGCTGATGTAATAAGAGCGTCGTTTGCTATGTGGACGGACGGACATGATACTGAAGTATGTGATCTCAGCAGTAACGAGATAATCTCAACGATACCTCATGCATTTCAACCTCGTGGATCTCTAATCTATGGAAACGGTGTTGGCATTTCTCCTAAGCCGATTAGAGATGTTAACGAGCTTAGGCTTATATTTGGGAGATTGCATGATGTAATTAGGGATATAGAAAAGAAGGCTCTCGAAAGAGCGTTTAAGATAGTGTCCCGACTAATTTACACTAAGATTTATAGTGAGAAAAATACACCAACTAAGCGTTTCTATCCATTCCAAGCTGGATTTGCAGAGAAAGTACCTGATGTTGCTCAGAGGATAAGGAAATTGTATTCAGTCGCTAGAAAGAGAGAGCCAAACATATTTCCTGAGGATATAGGTGTTTCCCATGACTTAACACTGTTCAGAGTTGCTAAAATACTGGGACCTGTTTCCCTTAAAGATACAGACTTGGATATAAAAGGAGAGGCTTATCAATACTTCCTTGATGTAGTTTTCAGAGGAGCGCTCGGTCAGTACTTCACACCAAGAGAGATTGTTAGGGCTATGGTTGAGATGGTCGACCCTACTGAAAATATGAAGATCATAGATCCTGCATGTGGGACTGGAGGATTTCTCCTCTACTCGCTATTTCATGTTAAGAAAAAGCTTAAGGAACAATATGATATTGTGTCCGTAAGAGAGAAATTATTAGAATTTGCATACTACCAACTATATGGTGTGGAAGTAGAGGACGATATAGCACAAGCTGCCATATCATCTATGATTCTGTGCGACGATGCTCACTCTCACATAATAGTGGCGGATGCACTATCGCCTTGGGAAGATCTGAGAAAGCATGGATTAGAACCTGAAAGTTTTGATGTCGTGCTTACAAACCCGCCATTAGGGCTTTACGAGCAAAGACGTGAGATATTGAACCAATTTGAGGTGGGTAGGAGTCGGAGCAGACAACTATCTCAAGTCCTCTTTGTTGAGCGGGGAGTGGAATTTCTAAAGCCAGGCGGCTTAATGGTCACCATTATGTCCGAAGACGCTCTTGAGAGAGATGAAGACTTCATAAGGTATCTCAAGGAAAATACCTTCATAAGGGCTATCATCAGCTTGCCAAGGGAAGCCTTCATACCGTATGGAGCTAACTCGAAGACCAACATACTTGTGATACAAAAGCCAGGGGCAGAAGTTCCGCCGACTGATGAAATCTTCATGGCAGAAGCTAAGTTCGTAGGCTATGATACCTCTGGCGAGCATATTGAGAAAAATGATTTACCACTTATAGTTGATAAATGGTGCAAGTTTGAGAGAGAACATAGATACCTGGAGGTGGTGAGATATGGTTAAGATACTATCCGAAGAGCCACTCGTGTTCACAGTAACGCATGATGAGATGTTCTCGCTGGAGCGTTTGGACGTAAAACATGTAGCCCTTCAAGTAGTTTTCAGGGAAAATTTACGAAAGGCTGTTCCCAAACGCTGGAAAGATATGGGATTCCAGGTGGTTGAGTTGGGACAGGTCGTTGATAATGTTGGAAAGGAAAGAGAAGTAAAAACCAAGGATCTGCCTCAACACACAGGCATACCGCTTTTGTCGATAACGTTCCAGGGAGAGGCCGTACCCAGAGTTAGTAAGTTGAGGAGAAAAGCGGAAATGACCAAGTTGAGCACTAAATATGAAGAGCTATTGAGGGTTAGCAAGGATGATATTGTGTTCTCTAGGATAGATTTAGTTGACGGTGCAGTAGCGGTAATTCCTGACGAACTCGATGGTTATTTGGTCTCCAAGGAATTCATAGTTCTAAGAGTGAAAGAAGAATACTCAAGCATAGTGGATCCATTCTATGTTTGGATGTACTTGAGGAGCAGTTATGTCAAGGAGTTCGTCAAAGGAGTTATGAAAGGCGTTACGGGGAGGCATAGAGTTAAATGGGATGAAGTTAAAGACATGCCGTTCCCACTACCCGACTCCGAAGGAGCAAAAGATATTGTTAACAAGCATTTAAAAGACCTTAAAGATAGCATGGAAGAACTAAAAAAAGCGAGAGAGAAGTATAACAACGCTATTGCGGGTTTGTACGAGCTAGTGTCATTAGGATGAGTTCCGAATATATATTTTAAGTGCAAGAAATAATCTCAAACACAACTAGGGAGGGCGTCCCCCAAAACGCCCTCCCAGGAGGTAACAGAAGTGCCCCCAGTAGTAGGTAAGCATTCGGGGCATATAAAAGCATTCCTTTTGGAGGAGGCGCTTACGCCAGATGTTCACGAGTTCTCAGCGCTTTTCGAGTTTGATTCAACCTTTGTGGCGAACACCGTCATCGCTCATATCGGAAGGGTGAAGAG
>QMZF01000183.1 GCA_003663055.1 Archaeoglobales archaeon
AAATTCATGTTTTGCTCCTGTTTTGGCAAAAGTAATGTTATACGCGTTCCATTATAGTTAAAGTTTGTTAGAGTCCAAGAACTTGAATACTTGGTGTAGCTTATGTTCCAGAAGTAACTGCAGTCCAGTTCGACGGAGAAATTAGTACGGCATTCAAGGCAAGCTTCATTTTCTTATAGAAAGGCCGTAATTAACGAAAGTTTAACGAATATACTCTTCACTCCGCCATTGCCCTTTCAAGTTCTAGTGCGAAGGATAGTATGTCGTTTTCAGCGAAGTAGTTTCCTATAATCTGCATCCCCACCGGCAGACCTTTAACGAAGCCGATGGGCATTGAAAGCGCCGGCACGCCTGCGAGATTTATGGGAACCGTATTGACATCCATCTTGTACATCGTTAATGGGTCTGCAAGCTCACCAATTTTGAAAGGCAAAGAGGGCATTGTTGGCGAGATGAGAACATCGAAGTCCTTTAAAGCTCGCTGGAAGTCATTCTTTACGAGTGTTCTGACTTTCAAAGCTTTGAGATAGTACTTTCCGTAGTAGCCTGCCGATAGAGCGTAGCTGCCAAGCATTATTCTGCGCTTCACCTCGCTACCAAATCCTTCTGCTCTAACCTTTGAAAAGTATTTCGTCCAGGAATCAAGCTGTTCCAACGCATAGCCATAGCGAACACCATCGTACCTTGCAAGGTTTGATGATGCTTCGCCCATAGCTATTACGTAGTAGGCTGCGAGAGCGTACTTAAAAGAGGGCATCGAAACCTCGCCAATTTCGCAGCCCAATCCTTTAATTACCTCAACAGCCTCCTCAAAGCACCTCATAACATCCGCATTTCCGCCCATCTCTCTAATTATGCCGACCTTAAATTTTCTAGGCTTTGGTATGAAAGTGAAAGACCTTCCTGCATTTGTTGAATCTCTTTCATCCTTTCCGGCAATTACCTCAAGGAGTAGAGCGAGGTCTTCAACGCAGGTTGCCATTGGCCCGATCTGTTCAAGTGAGTTTGCATATGGTATGAGTCCGTATCTGGAAACGAGGCCGTAGGTTGGCTTCAAGCCAACAACACCGCAAAAGCTTGCCGGACAGCGAATACTTCCACCTGTATCGCTTCCAAGCGATAGAACAGCTTCGCCATTAGCAATCGATGCTCCACTTCCACCACTACTACCTCCAGCAACTCTATCTAAATCGTAGGGGTTTCTTACCACGCCGAAGTACGAGGTTTCCGTAGTCGTACCCATTGCAAATTCGTCCATATTTGTCTTGCCTATTATTATTCCCCCCTCTTGCTTGATTCTCTCGATCACGTGTGCATCGAAAATGGGAACGTAGTCTTCGAGGATTTTTGAAGCGCAAGTAGTTCGCATGCCCTTTGTTGAGATGTTATCTTTAACTGCAATGGGTATGCCTGCAAGCCTTCCTTCGAGTTTTCCCCTATCGTATTCTTCTGCAAGCTTTAGTGCATTTTTGTCAACAGTTACGTATGCGTTCAGTTTACTCTTCTCTATCCTTTCGAGCATTTCCGCAACCGCATTATAGGCTCCTTCGGCTTCTACTTTCTCTCTCCACTCTGCTACGCTTATCATGTTCGTTCGACTCATTCGACCACCTTCGGGCCCTTGAAGTATCCGTTCTCAACGTGTTTTGCGTTCTTCAAGGCCTCCTCCCTAGAAACACAGGGCCTTGGACTGTCATCCCTGAAAACGTTGTTCAAAGGTAAAACTTGGAAGGTTGGCTCTATATCCTCTTCAACCTCATCGAGAATGTTAAAATACTCGAGAATGCTCTGAAATTCGTTTTTAAACTTTTCAACCTCTTCTGGCTTAATTTCGATTTTTGCGAGATTTGCGATCTTGTAAACGTCCTCCTCACTAATCATGGGTGAACCTCTACATACCTGAATAAAAAGCTTGGCGTAAGGTTTATCTTTTGTCCAGCGATAACCACTGTGAATGTCGTGTATATTCTGCAAGTACTTTGCAAGTTGCGGCGGGATGGCCGAGATATGTGAGCACTTTGAGCTTAAAGATTCCAAAAAGCCAAAACGAAATTCGCTGGCTGAGATTTCCGGAAAATCGATGACGATAAGTGAAGCTGCAGCAAGACTGAACATGACAGTCACGGAATTTCTTGAGATGCTCGGTGAGATGGAGAGGCAGGGCAAAATTAAAATCGAGATTACGTAAGCTTTTTCTCCCGCTGGCTGAACAACGTTTGTGGAAGTGCTTGTTGATTTAATGGAAGATGAAGAAGTCGAGGAGGTTATAGACATTGAATATGAAGTTTTAGGATTAGCCCATTCGTCAGCCTTTCAACCTTTCCGGTTAAGAAGAATGTTGTGGTTGCAAGAACTGATGGAAGCAAAGCTAAGAGTAAAATTGCTGGGTGTAGGTAGGGCCATTTTAAGGAAGTGCCTTGAAATAGCAAAAAGTATGGGTTACAATGGTGTCTGGCTTGAAACGCCCGTTGATGGGCCGGTAGAATTCTACACTAAAGAAGGTTTCAGGATTTATGGATTGATAGAGGATTGCTATGGCAACGGCATTCACGGGTTCAAGCTTGTGTATGTCTTTTGTTAAATCGTTAAACTCTGTTAAAGTACTTCTTTTGCTGCGATTGTCGAAATTCTGAAGAATTCGGGAATTTCAAAACATTCAAATATCCCCATTACTTGCTTGGCAAACTACTAGAAAAAACATGATAAATTGGGGGCAGCGCTAACATGAGTCTCGGCGTTTACGTATGTTCGGGTTGCGGAATTGGTGAAGTAATAGATGTGGAGAAGCTTGCAGCAAAGTTCAACGCAAAGCTGCATCCGTTTCTTTGCAGCAGTGAAGGCATTGAGCTAATAGGGAGGGATATAAGCGAGGGCGTTGATAAGGTGGTCATTGCAGCATGTTCACCCAGAGTTAATACCGATGTATTCAGGTTTGAAGGAGTTGTTGTTGAGAGGGTAAATCTCCGCGAAGGCGTTGCTTGGAGCCATGAAGCAAATGAGGAAACGCAGGCGTTGGCAGAAGACTACATCAGAATGGGGATCGCTAAAGCTGAGAAGACGGAGCTTCCTGAAGGAGAGGAAAAGGTCGTATCAAGGACGATTCTTGTGGTTGGAGGGGGCATAGCTGGCATAACCGCTGCCATTGAAGCTGCTGAACTTGGTTACGAGGTAATACTTGTTGAAAAGAGGCCATATTTGGGAGGAAGAGTTGTACAGATGTACAAGTACTTCCCCAAACTCTGTCCACCCTATTGCGGGCTTGAAATAAACCTGAGGCGACTTAAGGAGAACAGAAGGATTGCTGTGTTCACAAACGCAGAGGTCGAATCGATCAGCGGCGAGCCTGGGAACTTCGAGGTTTCAATCAGGATAAATCCGCGCTTTGTAACCGATGCTTGTACGGCATGCGGAGAATGCGTCAAAGCTTGTCCGGCTGAGAGGCCAAACGAGTTCAACTACGGAATGGATAAAACCAAGGCAATCTACCTGCCCCATGAAATGGCATTTCCGATGAAGTACGTG
>QMZF01000184.1 GCA_003663055.1 Archaeoglobales archaeon
CCTGAAAAAGCTGCAAAAGAGCTGTTAGAACTCATTAAGTCGTTTAAAAGGACGCTTAGAAATGGTTGAACTACTTGTGTTGCTCGAAACATCGAAGCCTTCGTACTCCTAATCAACGTTTGATCCACAGGAGACTTCATCCGTCAGCTTTCCTTTTTTAACCCTTAAATCCTTATCCAGCAAACTACAAATTCACCGCATTCTTCACATGTGGTGTGGATCTCCATTTCTCCATCGCAGATAACTAATCCGTCTGAAGTTATGGGCTCTCCAACTTTGGTGCTGTAAAGCAGGTTGTGTAGAGCTTTGTTCGCACTCATGCTCGCCTGCTATAACCGCGGTACGACATTCAAATGTACGGACATTCAAATGGTGCGATTACATAGTCGTACAATTCCTGCAGAGGAGTCTTTTGAAAAGACTTTAATTCGTTACGGCAAAATAAATCCTTATTTTCTATCCAACCGCTAAGAAAGCTGAAAAGATTGAAACTCTAAAGGAAATCCTGAGAAAAAACGTCAGTTCACCCTTTTAGAAGTTGAGAACTCGCAAAGCAAATAGTTCCTGACCAAACTGCTTTTATGTTACAATAGAAGCGATCTCTCGCCTCGCCCGAGAAACAAAAAAACTCAAAATCAAGCTGAAATAGTTTTATAGGTTGGAGGTTTATACATGGCTAAGAGGAAGAAAAGACTCAGAAAAGGGATGGAAAGCTTGCTTGAAGTTATAGAAGAGCATAAGGAAAAGAAAAGAAAAGCTGAAGAGAAAGGAGATTGGTTACTTGCGGAATACTACGACAAGGAAATCGCAAAACTGTGGAGAAATTACGAGAAAAAGAAGAGGATGTTTGAGAAATGATGAAAGTGTTAGAACTCGTTAACGGAAGGTTGAGGAGGATTAAGGATAAATCCAAAGCTATTCTGCTCTATGGTTCCTTTGCCAGGGGAGAGATCGACGAACTCTCTGATATCGACGTAATGGTTATCCTAAGAGAACCTTCTGACCTTGAATATGTAAAAGAGCAGTTAAAGGACTTCAATGCGGTGATTACGACAGAAGAAGGGGTTAAAGAAACGTTAAAGTTCCACCCATCCATTGCAATCATGCTCAAAGAAGCCATAGTGCTGCATGGCAAACCTCCAGAAATTCCCGAATTAAACAAGGAAGACATGTTAAGGGAACTTGATGAAGCTCTGAAGATTATGGATGTCAACGAAAGTCTTCTTTTTGATATTGATGAAGAGACTGTTAGTGCAGTAATCTACTCAACAATTCTCAGAGCAAGACAAGCTTACATAATTAGATGTCTACTCAGGAATGAAAAAATGACGAAGAAGGGATTTATAGAGGAATTAAGGAAACTTGGAATCAGAGAGGTGTACTACAACTACTTCCGACTTGCCAGGGACGATAAGCTCAAAATCTTGATTGATGAAAAAGAACTGGAGAGAGTCGTGAAGATTGTAAGGAATTACATAAAGGAAGTGAGGAATGAGGTAGAGGAAAATCTGTAACCCACTCAATCATTTTTATCTTATTTCGAAACACTATTTTTTATGAAGGCGGCCCTTTACGTAAGAGTATCAACCAAAGAACAGGCAAAGGAAGATTCCAGCATTAATGCACAGCTTGAACATCCTGAAGCTTACTGCAAATCAAAAGGATGGCGAATATACGTATGAATTGCGAGGAGGCGTTGAAGAAGCTTGCGTTCAGATAGCAAACTAAGCCATACTCCCGCCTAGCCGAAACATTTTCTACTCTTCAATTCGCAAGTGGGATTAATGTACGAAATTATGACATGCGGCCGGGATTCGAACCCGGGCAACGGGCTCGGGAGGAATTTCTCAAAGCTCTCATCAAGAGACCAATGACTGCAGGCCAAATAATGAAATTGTTTGGGATATCCAAATCGACATGCTATTATCTGCTAAAAGAGCTTGTAGAAAAGGGATTAATCAAAAAGACAGGATATAAGCCTGCTATTTACAGCATAACACTCAGCAAAAACTTCATTGAGAATCTGGGAAAGGAAAAGGTAGGGGTTCACAATATTAAGGTTGTCTGTTATCTCCATGAAGTAAACCTTCACAAAGTCGTCTTCTTTCTCTACTACCTAATAAAGATTAAAGGAAAAGATCGTGAAGAAGAAACTGAAACTAACAAAAAAAAAAGTTATATACAATCGTATAAGAATAGAATCGATGAGTGAGGAGAGGGAAATAATTCCTGTATCTCTCCCGAAAGGACTCGTGGAGGAAATCGATGAGTTGGTGAAGAGGAGGATATTCTCCTCAAGATCCGAAGCTTTGAGATACGGGGCAAGGCTGGTTGTTCTTTTCGAGAAGGGGATTCACAAGCTGGCTGAAGATTACGCATACGAGATGATCAAAGAAAGGCTCGAAAGGAGGGAAAAAGGTGTATCTCGACACTGACATAGTTCTTTCGCAGATTAAGAGGAGAGACTGGCTTAAAGATATTGTTAGACGTAAACTTTCGGAAATAGATGAAGACTTCTGCACATCAGCGATCACCGTTGTTGAGTGCCAGATTGTTCTGCTGAGAGAGGAGAGCAGAGGTGGCGATTAAGGTGATGGAGAAAATTCAATCGCTTGGGCTGAGAATTCTACCATTAACGAAAGAAGTTCTAACGAAATCTACGGAACTTTTGTCCAAATATTCCAAACTGAACATCTTTGACTCAATTCACTTAGCCCATGCGATTTTGGAAGGAGAAAGAATTCTATCAACTGATCACGTCTTTGACGAGATCAAAGAAGTTGTTAAAGTCGATCCACTTGATTAATCAAAGCTCTGATGATTTCTTTAAATTCTTTTCCCCTTTTTATCAGGTGCAACATTCTCTATGACAAAAACTCTGTTTTGCTCAAGGGTTTTTCTATGACCAATACTAATCGGTGCTGTCAAATTAACAGTAGTTATAGAAAGCCATAAAGCTTTCCAACCAGCTCTGAACTGAAGTAAAAGAGCTGTTGAAAGGAAATCTATTCCAAAATCTCTTTGCTCTCTCTTTAAACCTAGAAAAGAAACTTTCTACAGCATTTCTTTACCAAGTTTCGTGCTCGTATTTTAAACCTAGTCTTTGTAAAGCCCATTTATACCAGAAACCCTGTCTACAAGATTTCCGGCTTGTTTTCCAGTATTTCAGGGCTTCTCTAAGGAAAACATAAGCATGGAAAGAGCTTCTACCTTCAGAAGCCCAAATTGCTAAGCATTTTATCAGTATCAAACATCTTTATTGCTATTCTTGGCACGGTCTTATTGCACAGAAGATTTCCAAAGCAGAAAACACAATTCTCGAAAGACAAAAATACAAGTGTGCTAGGTGTGGCAAACCGCTAAAGCCGGAAGACACCACATAGATCACAAGAAACCGCTCGCTCTGGGTGGTAGTAATTCGATAAGAAATTTACAAGCGCTATGTCCTGAATGCCACCACGTGAAAACGAAATATGATAGAAAGAAAATTGCAGAAGCCAGAAAAAAGAGGGAAA
>QMZF01000185.1 GCA_003663055.1 Archaeoglobales archaeon
ATATCCCTTATTGATCTTATGTTCTTCTTCTTTACGAGCCTCTCTACACCAAGCTCAACGTTTTCTGGAACTCTAAGAATATACGCATCAAGTCTCTCTATACCAATTTTTTTTGCGGCAATAACCCTATGATGCCCATCTATGAGATAGAGCTTGCTACCCTTTTTTATCACCACTATCGGTTCTGCAAGTCCTCGCCTTAGCTCGTAGATTCTGCCCTTTAGCTCATCGGCAAAAATCTTGGTCTGCGTTGGGACGAGCCTATCCACGTCGACTTTACCTCTCTCAACTCCAACGCTCACGCCATGAACTTTCTCTATAGTTCTTTTAAGCTTTTCAACCTTGTTTGGGTCAGCTCTCTCAATCTGACTCCTTATAACATCCGCGTTTGATATTATCCCAATTAATTTTCCATATTCATCAACAACTGGCAGTTTAGAGTGCCCAGTTCTAAACATCACCCTCGCAGCATCCCTTAAATCCATGAATTCTCTTGCAACATAGAGTTGCCTACTCATAATTTCCCCTATCTTCATCTCTGGGTCTTTCTTTAGCAAATCCCTCGATGAAACATAACCTATAACCCTCCCGCTTTTGTCAACAACAGGGAAGCCATCGTGACCTGTTCTTTGTATTAGCTCTATCGCTTCATCAACCGTATTTTCTGGTAGGAGAGTGATGACGTTCTTGGTCATGTAGTCCGCTACTCTCAGCTTCATTAAACTTCCTCTGCACCTTATAGAATAAAAAACCTTCAGCGCGAAATTACTTGCAAGCAAAATTCCCATCTAGGTTCGTGCACATTTACAGTGACTTTGCCAAGCCGTACGCTTTATTATGCTCTAAAAACTACTTTTAATTTTTGAGAATGGCCAGCTGAAAAAACATTAACAAAATATTAAAATCTGGCCACTTAGGGCATTGCATGGACTTCGGTACCCACATTCATTCAGAGGGGGAGGGAATAAAGGAGCTCCGAGCAATGGAGAATGGAATAAAGAGAGTTGTAAGTTATGCTTTCTATCCAATTTCGCCATCAGCCCCTGAGACCATGATTGATATGTTCCGAAAGTTAACCACGTTTGAGGTCAGTAGGGCAGAAAAAGGAATAACGCTCTACCCGGCGATAGGTGTTCATCCAAGATGTATACCTCTTGGCTACCACAAAGTGTTCTCTTTCATGGAGGAGAATCCGTCAAAAGCATTTGGAGAGATTGGACTTGAAACTGCAAGCGATCAGGAAGTAGCTGTAGTTGATCATACAAACGAGAGAACGGCTGGAAAAATACTTAAAGCTGGATATTGGACTGGCTTAACTCTTCAGCCCGGAAAGCTTTCGAGGGAGGAAGTTGAGAAAATAGTCGAAAAGTACGGCTTTGAAAGGTTCCTCTTAAATAGTGATACTGGGTTCAGCGATGATGAGCTTTTTGCCGTAAGCAAGATAGAGTACCTTCTTCAAAAATTCGATGCAAGGGAGGTAGAAAAGCTTGCCTTCCGAAACGCCGAAAAGTTCCAATAGAAGGCCAACGCTCGATGAGTACTTCATGGAGATTGCAAAGGTTGTTGCTACACGCTCCACTTGCTTAAGGCAAAAGGTTGGAGCTGTAATAGTGAAGGATAAGCGAATTTTGGCAACAGGCTACAACGGCGCGCCTTCAGGCCTGCCTCACTGCCTTGATATAGGCTGTTTGAGAGAGCAACTCAAAGTACCATCGGGAGAAAGGCAAGAGCTCTGCAGAGGTGTTCATGCAGAACAGAACGCAATAATTCAGGCTGCAGTCCATGGCGTGAGCATAGCTGGAGGAACGCTCTACACAACCCACCAGCCCTGCATAGCATGTGCTAAGATGATAATAAACGCGGGAATAAAGAGGGTCGTTTACGGCAGGAGGTACGCTGATGAAAGAGGACTCGAATTTCTGAGAGAGGCTGGCATAGAGGTGGTTTACATGCCTATTGAGCGCGATGGCAATTCTGAGTAGTTTAAATCCAATTTAAAAGCTATAGGAAAAAGCTAAGACATTAAGCTTACGTATCCATTGTACAGGAACTTCAGTGAAACCGCCAAAAAGACGAAGCCAAATACCGCCTTTATTGCCCACGATGGGATCACTTTCGTCAGCCTTGCACCTATCTGAGCGCCAATTATTGTTCCAACACCCAAGCAGATCGCTGCAATTACGTTAACGATGCCCTGATAAAGTTTGAATGCTCCACTTACAACTGCCATACTTATGAAAGATGCCAGCGAGGTTCCTACTGCAATCTTGACTGGTGAACTAAGCAGATAGATGTACGACGGAACCAAGACGTATCCTCCGCCCAATCCAACGATTCCGGTTATTATCCCGACAAAGAATCCAATTGTCGCTTTTGCAAATCCAGAACCCGGAACTTCATTACCCAGCCTTGCTGGAAGCTTTCTCTTGAAAAGCCCTTCGTAGATCATCCTAATGCTGACGTAGAGAAAAGCCAAACCCAAGATTACGTTCAAAAGCCAGAGCTCGTTCGAGATATAAAAGAATAATATCGAACCGACTGCCGCTCCTATAGCACCGCTCACCGCAACAATTTTAGCGGTCGAATAATCGACGTTCCTTATTCGAATGTGTGCGATTGCACCAGAAGTTGCGGTTAGAATTACAGCGGTAATTGTTGTTCCAATTGCTACAGGCAAGGAATACTTGAATAAGAACGTCAGAGCGGGGAGCATTATTACACAGCCACCTATCCCCAAAAGACCGCCGAGCGTTCCTGCAATTAAGCCCGTAATCCAAAGCAAGAAGGCTATAATGGGATCAGTCATTTTACCACCTCACACAACAAGCACGGGCTTAGTAGCATGTCTAACAACCCTTTCAGCACAAGAACCCAAGAGTACTTCTTCCAAACCAGCACCTCTCCTCGTCATGACAATTGCATCCACATTCTCCTCTTCGGCAGTTTTGATAATCTCCTTCCAGCACTTTCCAACCTTAACGATTCTTTTAACCGCATCATACTTCTCAAGCTCGTTTTCCACCTGCTCTTTCCTCTCCTCAACGAACTTCTTGAAATCTAAGCTTGGAATAGAGAAGAATGGGTATATACTCTCAAGCAACCCCTCTTCGAGCACATGCAGAACTATTACTTCCCACCCCTGCTTCTTTGCAAATTCGTAAGCATTCTCGGCTTCCTTCGAAAAGTCCAAGGGTACCAGTACCCTCAATCTTTTCACCTCCCAGAGACATTGCACTTCTGGTAAAAATTTAAAATTATAAAGCTTTTTTGGTTTAAAAATTAAACACAAAAAAAACATAGCCTATTTCCAAGGATTAAGCGCCAGCTTCCAATCTAAACTCACAGTAACTTTCTCTAATATATCTGCCAAGTTCACAATCAGACTTGGGCAATAAAGTCTTGATTTAATCTGATAGCGCTTTCTCAACCTCCATGCGAGGAGGAAACGTCCTCGCGCCATAATGCTGAATACTGTACGATGCAACGTAATTGCCCGCTCTAAGGCAGCTTTTGAG
>QMZF01000186.1 GCA_003663055.1 Archaeoglobales archaeon
GAAGAGCTTAAGGAAGTGATTTCAAATAGCTTTTACCAGTTAACTCAGAGAATAAGCTTCGCAGAAAAGTGGATAAGAAAGTTCTTGAATTTTGGTTAAGTTAGTTATGTCAAATACTATAAAATCTGTCTACTCATTTATGTCAAAATTTGAATAACAATTTTTAAACCTTGTTTTCTCAATTCTTAACGTAAATTCAAAAAGGAGAAGAAGCTGTCTCTACTAATATTGGATTGGACGGATGTATCACTCGACTTAAATCCCTTTAGGATGAGAGATTTGAAAGATAAACCCTACAAATGGGTTATTCAACAAAAGGATTCTTTCTTGGGATGAAAGTGAAGATCTTAATTGATTACAGAACTCTAACACCTTTGTTCTTTCATGTTTATCCCGCAAATGTCCATGAAAACATGATTTACCCTTTAATTCTTGAATTGTTGAAGAGAAAGAAGATGATCAGGTTTGGAGATGCTATAATCATGGATAGAGGCTTCTACGCTTACAAGAACTATCTGATTGGGATAAGGTATGGAATAGTGCCTTTAATACTCCCTATATTTCAGGTTTGAAAGGCTTAAAGGTTTGATAAGCTATCCTCTGTTTATCTTTAACTCGAAGAACGTAGAAAAGGAGAAGAGAAAGTATAGAAAACTTGTTAAGAAGCTATTTGAAGGATTAAGACTAAATCTGAAGAGAAGTATAGTAGAGGACGTAATCAAATCGGGGAAAGAAGCTTTTAGTTTGAAGCGATTGCACTGTTATGATTATGAACCAGTGAAAAAGAGGTGTTCTTTTTCTGTCCTCTTAACAGGGATAACCGTTTGTATGGGATTCAGGGAAAAGAGAGTTATTCAGAGGTTATCGGAGTGGTGATGTGGGGAAGACCCTATATCTTAATTATCTTAACGGTAAAAGGTGGTTGAAACTATTCATCAAGAATTCGGAGTATAAAACCCCCCCTCCCCCCCACTCCCAGTTCATTGAATCACACCCCCACCCTTTAGCTTTCAACCAAAAATCTTTATTACTAACCCTACTTCCCTTACTTATCTTACCCCTCTTACCTAATTCAATTATTTTCAACAGAGCAATTTGCAATTGTTAAATACGTTAAGGATTGTAAATTCTTCATTGTTCAAGATAGGTTATGGGAACTTAAGCCTTGAATTATTGGAATCTCATAATTTCAACACTAGGAAAATATTTAAAGGGCTTGATTTTACCATTAAAAACATGAAGACAGCGATAGTCATCATTGCCGATGGTGTCAATCAGAAGTCTTTTGAAAAGTTGAGAAAATTGGGCAAATTGCCCTTTATAGATGAACTCTCAAAGGATAGTATTGAAGTTAAGAAGTGTATATCTGTATTTCCCTCAGCTACAGTAAGCGGTCATGCATCCATAGCAACCTGTGTCCATCCTGGTTATCATGGCTTGGTTGGGCAGTCTTGGTTTGACAGAAAAAGCGGAGAGTTTATAGGTTACGATTTCGAATTAACACTGCCAGACAACTGGATAGATGCCTCTACAAAGCTGAGTGATGAACATTTAACTGTTAAAACCTGTTATGATACTTTAAGGGAGAAGGGTGTCAAGACATTTAGTGTTGATATAATCAAAGGAGCGGATTACAATTTCAGTTTTATAAAGCCTGGACTCGATAAGGGCATAGGTTTTGCAAGGTTTCTCATGTTCTTAAGGAAGTTTGCAAAACACAAAGGCGGTGGTAAATTTAGCAAGTTGACTAAGATGTTTTTGCCCGTTTTTCAGCACGAAGTTGCTGTGAAAAACACGATTAAAGCTATTAAGCTGGGCTGTAGATTTGGTATAGTATGGTTTATGGAAACAGACTTTGCAAGTCATCTGTTCAGTCCCGAAAAATTTGAAGGAAATGGTAAGCAATACGTTTACGATTCGTTTGAAGATGCATTAAGAGATGTAGATGAAGAAGTGGAGAAGCTTTACAACAGAGTTGTGAAAATAACAGGCAAAGAGCCTATATTGGCTTTGCTAACCGATCACGGGCAAAGCGCTTTGAAGAGTGGAGATAAATATCATTTGGACTTGGTAGATGTTTTTTCGGAATACAATCTAAATGCATTCAAAAATTTAGATTTGGACGAGTATGAAAACAGAATGAAGAAAAAAGCCGATGCTGTTATAGCTGTGAGCGGTCCAAGGATGGCGCACATTTACACTTTGAGGAATAGAGAAGAAGTGCTAGAAGTTTTGAAGTCTCTTGAGTGTGTTGATCAGATCATAGCCAGAGAAGAAAGAATAGTGTATCACGAAGGTGAGGCTTTTAGGCTTGAAGAAGTCGATGAAGTACTTGGGGGAGAATATCCACATGCCTTTGAAAGAATAGATGGCTTAATTGTAAGCGAAAGGTGTGGTGACTTCATAATAACTGCAAAGAAAGGCTATGAATTCGAAAAAGCCTATTACAAAGGAGCTCATGGCTCACTGCTTTATGACGATTCTGTGGGCTTTGCAATTATAAGGTGTGGAAAAAATTTAGAGATTGAAGAGTGTTTTATAACCGATGTTATAAAGTTGGTGCTTAGGGAGTTTATCCCCTAGCCTTTTCTTCAATTTTGTCGATATAATCAGCTATAATTTCTCTAAGCTTGTCCTCATTTCTGAGCTTTAGGTCATCTGTGACAAATTCGTGGAGATTTAGCACTAAATGGTATTTGACTTCTTTTCCAAGCTCTATATCGAAGAATTCATCGAGCAATTCGTGTAGAAATCCACCTCTCTTAAGTTCACCTTCGAACTCCAAGTAGAGCTTACTTCCCACCCTTTTAGCTTCGATTTCCAACTCCTTTAACGGACTATCAGGCTTTACGTATTCCATTTCGTGCTCATCTGCACCAAATTTTATCTTTTTAGGAGTCCAACCAAAATCTTGTACAATGTAATTGATAGCCGTAACGAGAACGTTGTCCTTTTCAGCTGTAACCATCTGCTTCCTTATAAAGTCCATAACCTTGTCAAAGAGGCCCATGATGTTTCTTGTAATCATTGTATTTTTTTTCTTTCGCCTATGAGTTTACGCAAAGTAAATGGATGAGAGGTAGGTAGTTAATTGTGTGAAACTTTAACGTGAGCAACCTTCGCGTGTAGGATAGCTTTAAAGTCGGGTTCAGATCACAGCTTTAATGGCAAACGATTTTATATCACTTCAAACAATAATCAATTGTGAAAGAAATTTAAGAGGTTAAGTTGCTCTGTCAAAAATCGACCTATCAGTTAATTGTTATGATAGCGTATATAAGCCCTGTCAACTTAACCACCTTAAATGATTATAATGTATGAAGAGCTTACAGAACAAGTTCCAGTTTACAACTGGCTTCTTGGCTACAGTTGAGCGGAAGAATATCTTTACTTGTTGCTTGAAAGAAGAGAACACGGACTCAACTAAGCTACGCCTTCCGAAAGGTTTCATGTTCGAACTCCAGCTTTAGGCTCTCAAGAGCTCTTTTCAGC
>QMZF01000187.1 GCA_003663055.1 Archaeoglobales archaeon
ATTGCAAGATTGGAAAAGCAGAAAATTCCAGTAAACACCGTTGCAACTTTTCATGCGACCAAGGTTGGAAGGGTTTTGGGTGTTCAGGTTTTCGATAGAATAAAGAGTGGCAACAGCAGTTATCCGGCTAACATACAGCACGGCCTCGTTGAGCTTGAGAAAATGGCAAAGTACGCAAGGCTTGTGACATTTGTAAGTGAAACAACAAGAAGTGAGGCAAGGTTGTTCTACGGCGTTGACGGGCTCGTAGTAAGAAACGGTATAGAAGTTACAAACGAATACATAGACTGGAACAAGAAAACGGAGTGTTTGAACAGAATACGTTCAATTCTCACTTCAAAGCTCAGCAGGTTCAACGGAATTGAGTTGGAGGAGGAGCAGATAATCCCAATCTATACAATTTCCCGCCTTGAACTTGAAAATAAGGGCTATCCCGATTTGCTCGACTCTCTCGTCATACTTGACAGAATTCTAACCAACAGAATAGAAAACGGGGAAATTGAGGAGGTAAAGGTCCTCTGCCTGCTTATTACCGCCCATGGTTACAAGGATCCGTACATACTGCCAGACGGTTTTCCGGTCTATTTGCCGGATGAGATCCTTGTGGGAGATGAGCTAAGACTTAAGAGGATGGTTGAAGAGAGAAAAATAAGCGTTGAAAATCTGAAAAAGAGAGCTGTGTGCGCTTTGCCTTATCCGCAGTGGGTTGGAAGGAATGACGGTGGTTTAAACATGACGATCGATGAAATCGCTGCTGGATGCGTCGCTGGCATATTTCCGTCACGATACGAGCCGTTTCTGCTTACCGCACTTGAGGCTTGCAGCGAAGCTTGTCCAGTGGTTATAAGCAGAGCTTGTGGATTCAGTGGAGCGGTCAGAGACCTGCAAGGAAAGAAGGGTATATTTGGCGGGGTTGTTCTCATCGATAACATCGAACAAAGCTACCTTGAAACAATAACCGACTACGCATTTGGTTTGCACGTGATAATAGATGCGTTCTTGAGGGATAGAGCAAAGGATAAAATGATGTGCTCAACTGCCTTCGTCCTTGCAAACGAGATGAACTGGGACGAACCTGTAAAAATGTACTACGAGATACTCCGGGAGTAATACAACTCTAAAAATAACTCAAAAATAATATAATGATAAATTTTATCGGAAAGTTCTATAAGACTTTAATACATTAGTATAAATGATAAAATTAGCCGTTAAAGTTCTAGGAGTTTCGGCTGGGGAAAAGATTAAATATTGCGGAGTATAGAAATGTAAAAACGGTGGGGATATGCTGGATGAGAGAAGATTACTTCTAATTTCCCAGTTTGGGATAGAAGGTTACTCCCTTCTTGCAAGAATCGCTTGTAGGCACCCCAAAATCCTGTGGATCTCATCCAACCCCTACATCCCATGCAAGATGTTAGACCTTTACGCGTACAACGGTAACGCTAGGGTATTGGGATTCAGCAGTAGGCGGAAAACTGCAACCATAAACCCGATGAACCTGAATGAGCTTGGAATAGCCGTATCATCATCCATAGAGAGAGGACATGCCGTTGTTTTTTCGTGTATTTCAGAACTCCTCATGTTTCATAAGGTTGAGAGGGTGTACTACTTCCTGTCCAACATAATGGACAAAGCTGAAGAGGGGCAGTTTATAGGTCTTATAATTGAGGGAGCTCAAGATGAAAAGGATGAATTGCTAATTGCAACACTATTTGATGCGGTCTTCAAACTGAAAAAAGGAAAAGATCAGATTCTGCTCCTTCCGGAACTGTACATTCCGGGAACCGCATATACCCTAAGGTACGAGAAGGGATTGGTCGACATCGAGGTTCTCGAAGAGGTGGTAGCAAACGTCTAAAGTCTGTTTTTGCTTCGAAGTTCACCAGCCCTACCGCCTCAACCCCAAATTTAACCCTAATCTAGCCGTTTACTTCAGCGGAAACGAGGAAATACTGAGGAGGGTTGCAGAAAAATGCTACGTCCCCTCTACTCAGATTGTGCTCGATGCTCTTAACGACGGCTTTAAGTGCGCTTTCAGCTTCTCAGGCGTGGTTGTCGAACAACTGGAGAAGTGGGGAGGCGATGCTTTCGAGTTGTTCAAACAGGTTGCGGAACATAAGAACTCTGAAATCCTCGCCCAAACCTACTACCACAGCGTAGCTGGGCTGTTTGCAGATAAGGATGAGCTGGAAGAGCAGATCAGACTTCACGTTGAACTCATGAGGGATGTATTCGGTGTTAAGCCTGCCGTGTTCGAAAATACTGAGTTCATCTTCAATAACTCGATTGCTGGCGTTGCAAAAAAGCTCCGTTTTAAGGCTATCTATACCGAAGGTGTTGAAAGGATTCTTGGGCGTAGAAGCCCAAACTACGTGTATTCTTGCGATGGAATAAAGGTGCTTATGAGAAATTACAGGCTTTCCGACGACATCGCCTTTAGATTTTCAAGCGTTGAGTGGGATCAGTATCCGCTAACTGCCGATAAGTTTGCAGGGTGGCTTAAAGCAACGCCCGGCGATTGTATAAACATTTTCATTGATTACGAGACCTTTGGAGAGCACCACTGGAAAGAGAGCGGAATTCTCGAGTTTTTGAGGTGGTTGCCTATAGAATGTACCGATAAGGGCGTTGAATTTGCAAAGCCTTCTGAGCTTGCAGAACTCAGAGCAAGGGATGAAATAAGCGTTGGGGACTTCGACACGATTTCATGGGCTGACATCGAAAAGGACGTTTCTGCCTGGCTCGGAAACAGCATGCAGCTAACAGCATTTAAAGCCATTGAGAAGTGCAAAGTTTACGCAAAGCACTATTGCAAGAAAATCTGGCGCTACTTGCAGACCAGCGATCACTTCTACTACATGGCAACGAAGCGGGGTTCGAGCGGAGAAGTGCACTCCTACTTCAGCCAGCAGACTCAGTTCGATGCCTTTTCTACCTACATGAGAATACTGTCCCACTACGAGGAGATGTGTGCTTGCAAGATGAAGTCAAGAAAAGCTGCAACGGCTTTAAGGAGTCTTCCACCTGAAAAGGCCTTTCACTTTTTTAAATCCTCAGGCTGTTCAGCTTATAGCCTTGACGAGTTCGCAGAACTCCTGAATTCCGTCCCCGAAGAGTCCATCGCATTCCATGTGGAAAGGCAAGACTTTTCGAGGTGGGTTGCCGAGGTTCTCGGAGATGAAGAGTTGGCAAGAAGAATTGCCACATGTAAAAGTCGGAGGGAGCTTATGGAGGTTGTTGAAAGAAGAAGGTGTGAATTATGGAGACTCTTAAAATAGCATTTTTCTGTTGGGAATCTCTTTACTCTGAAAGAGTTGGAGGACTCGCTAGAGCTGCCACACATCTTGCAGAAACGCTTGCAAGAGATCACGAGGTCCACTTCTTTACGAGAGGAGAGAAAGATCGTGAGATAAATGGTGTTTGCTACCACTACTGCCGTCCTTTCGGAGAAAACATCGTGGAATACTGCAGGGA
>QMZF01000188.1 GCA_003663055.1 Archaeoglobales archaeon
GAGCTTGACCTCTACCTGTGGTATATCAAGACCGGATGCGTTGTAAAGTAGCTGACTCATCTCAGAAAGATCATGTGGAGTGCTATTATCAGAAGCGCGACCCCAAAGATCCGTCTCAGAAGCTCATCTGAGATTCCAACTGCCACCCTGGCACCAAGTAGTCCACCAACGAAGAAACCAATGCATGCGAAGAGAGCGATTGAGAGATTGACGTATCCCTCTCTGTAGTACGTCCATGCTGCAAGAAGTCCTATTGGTGGAACGAGTAGTGCGAGGGTTGTTCCCTGAGCCTCATGCTGGCTGAGCCCAAAGAGATAGACGAGTGCTGGCACGAAGATCGCTCCACCACCGATACCGATAAGACCGCTTATAACTCCGGCAAAGAGCCCGAGTAGGATGTAAAGGAGAAGGTCAATCATCAGCATCATCCCGTAAAAATCTTCAAAAGTTAAGTTCTCGATCAAGGTATATAAGATACTCAGCAGTGTAATACCATCAGAGGTACCAATGCTATCTGGTGTCTGATCAAGGTTTCATCTATGATACCTGCACCATCTACCACCAAATATCCGCTGGCACAAGCCGAGCCGGTGGTAGAACCCTGTGAAGAAGAGGATCGCGTCGAGTATACACAGCACGATCAATATCAATATGAGGGTATGCCATCCAAGACACATACTATCACCCCTTAATCATCTTCACGTACACCTTCCTTCGCCTTGGACCATCCAGCTCAACGAAGAAGATGCGCTGCCACGTTCCAAGAATGAGTTCTCCGTTCTCCACCGGTATTGCCACACTTGGACCAAGCAGGAGAGACTTAAGATGTGCGTGTGCGTTGTCATCGATCCTATCATGCCTGTAACCCCTTCTAATTGGAACAAGCTCATTGAGAAGATCTAAAATATCCCCCTTAAGTCCGTCCTCATTCTCGTTCACGATGATCCCAGTTGTTGTGTGCGGAGTGAACACAATGCATACACCGGATATAATCCCCCCAAGGCTTTCTTTAACCCTTCCGGTTATATCAATAAGCTCTACACCACGGGTCGTCTCAAGATCTATCGTCTCCATCCATATACAACTTCGTGCCAGGGTTAATAAGTTTCCCCTCAGACTCAGGCTCTTTTATCCTTTCTGAAGCAAGGGACCAGAGATGCTTCTCTGGAAGATTAACCCTGACTGAATTGATGGCTGGGATTATACCGTATCTTATCCAGATCATGCTTCCTGTAGGCTAAAATCTTGTCCGAAATAAAGACAGCATAAGAAATCTCCAGTTCAAAGAATCAAGGAGTTTAACGTAAGGATAGCGGGAACAGCATAAAATATATAAACGGAAATCAGGAAAAGATGAATAAAGTATGAAAGCCGCCAAGATCTTGATAGCATTTTTAATTCCAGTTCTTTTCATAGGATGTTGTATCCAGGAGGGAAAACTCGGAGAACCAGAGATAAGAGGGATAAGTCATGAATGGGGAGAAATAACAACTTCAACGACTGAAATAATAACCAGAATCGATGTTTACAATCCAAATCCAGTTTCACTGCCACTAAAGGACATTCTAACCGAGATCTATATGAACAACATAAAAATGGGAGAGGGTTCAGCATTAAAGGCAGAAATTAAAGCAAACTCGGAATCGAGCATAGTCATCTCAACAGAGCTTGAAAACGGTAGAATTCCAGAATGGTGGGTTTCACACATAAAGAATAATGAAAAATCAAGAATGAATGTAAAGGGCTACCTGGTCTTCGACCTCAAAATTACAGAATTTAAGTATCCCATTGAGCTATCAAATCCAGTAAAAACGGACATACTGGCTGGATTAAGCTCAGATACACCACAGAAGATTAATGCTGGCCCCATCACTTTAACGATCAACTCGATTGAATCCCACTGGGGAGAAGTCAGCAAAGATTACACCGAAATCATAACCTTGGCCACAATCCACAACGACAATTTGATTCCAGTAACGATAACGAAGCTCAATTACCTGGTTGAGATGAACGGAATTAAGATTGGTGAAGGTTCGAGTGATGTAGCGACAATCATACAGCCAAAATCCGGGGCAACACTCACGTTTGCTACGAAACTCGACAACAAAATGCTTGACGAGTGGTGGGTCAGCCATATAAAGAATGGAGAGAGGACAAAAGTCAAAATCGTTTTACAACCGGTGATTGAAGTCACTGGTGAGAGATTCAGGTTCACCTTGGCTGAGAAGGAGTCAGAGTTTATAACTAACCTGCTTGGTGGTTAGATTGATGTAATTGGGTCGCATGAATAAAGTCTTGTCAATCCTGCTTGTTTTACTCCTTCTCTTTTCAGCAGGTAGTACAGGTAATATCAGAAGATCTGACTGCTGGCAAAGAGGTAAGAATCGTAGTTACAACAGCCATTACGAATGAGCCAGTAGCAGGAGCCGAGATTTACATCAAAAGCGATGTTCTTGGAAAAACCCTGATCGGTGAGACCGATTCAAATGGAGAACTGAGGTATGTATTCGAAGATCCAGGAACATACATGATTGGAGTGGAGAAGGAAGGATACACTTCTATACCGGTTGAATCCGGTGAAGTTGTCGTGGTGAAGCCAGAAGGAGTTTTGGAGGTGACCATAAGAGAAGTCGAGGTTATTGAAGAACAAGGTAAGGTTAAGCAGGTAACAAAGATATATGTCACAGCCGATGGAACCCCCGTCGAAAAAGCGGAAGTTTATGCAAATGACGAGATCATCGGCTATACAGACTCGAATGGAGTGCTAACTCACAAGTTTGAGCCAGGAGTATACGTTATTCTGGCAAAGAAGACTGGATACCTTCCAACAGCTGGATTCAGCCTGAACATTAACGAGGAAGAATTGAGAGAAAAGCTGAGGGAAAAAGTGGAAGAGGTAAGAGAGAAGTTACCACCGATTGTAGTTATGACCGATCTACATCCCAAGTACTTTGTCATCGGGGATGATGAAAGCCACACCGTCTCAGCCATAATCTGCGATGAGAGGGGTTTGAAGCATGCAAAGCTCCTGTATTCCACCGACGGAGTAAACTGGAGAGAGGCAGAGAGTGGCGTTAGCACCTTAACCAGTATTGATCTTCTCAAGTCCGAGCTAACTTCACCCCAAGTCTATGAAATAAAGGGCACCATACCACCACAGAACGCTGGAACTGTCATCTTTTACAAGTTCGTCGCTGAGGATGATGATGAAAATGAAGCTGAAAGCCCGACGGGAATGTATTTTGTTGTTGACGATGAGAATAACTTGAGAATCGTGATAGTTGACCCATGGGTTAAGTTATGGCTGTTCAAGCTGAATGCTGAGAAATATGCTGATACTGCTTCAAAGATGATCAGCTACAGGATAGAGGCTGAGTGGTTAAGCAAAGCCTGCGATGATGCTAAAAAGGCAAAGAAGTTCGATATCATGAAAAGGCATTACTGGGAGAGGCTGGGTAAGTAC
>QMZF01000189.1 GCA_003663055.1 Archaeoglobales archaeon
ATAGTGGCAAAGGTGTTGGGGTCTCCCCCGGTGGACCCAGTGATAGATGTGAAGAAAGTTTTATAGTAATTAATTAAATTTTACATTATTTTTATTGCGTGAAGTTTAAAACGAACGTTAGGGCGAGAAAATATTAACCTGCCGTTGTAGCAAGTACATGCAGCGCGTATTCATATACATGGTCGGAACGGCTGGCTCGGGAAAGACTTACCTCACAAAGGCTTTTTCAGAATGGTTGGACTTTAAAAAGCTCGATAACATAACTGTTAACCTCGATCCCGGGGCGGAAAATTTGCCGTATCCTCCAGATGTCGATATAAGAGACTGGTTTACTCTCGACGACATTATGGCAAAGTACGGCGTAGGGCCCAACGGAGCTCAGATAATAGGAGCGGATCTCGTTGGAGCGGAAATTGACGAGATAAAGGATGAAATAGACTATCATGATGTTCCCTATGTGATAGTGGACACTCCCGGACAGATGGAACTTTTCACGCTGAGAAGGAGCAGCGAAATAGTCGTTAACGTGCTTGGGAGGAAAGAGAGCGTAATGGTGTTCTTATTCGATCCGGTCATATCAAAAACACCTTCAGGCTATCTTTCAGCTCTTTTTATGGCCACCTCGACGATCTTTAGGTTGGGGATACCGCAGGTGCCTGTTTTATCAAAATGCGACCTACTTGGCGAGAAAGAGCTGGAAAAGATACTTTCTTGGAGTGATCCAGACCGGCTTTATGTTGATTTGCAGGAAAAAGGCGTGGTGAGAGATTTATTCCATGTGATGAAGGACTCTGGCTTCTTTCGACAACTGATTCCTGTGTCTGCAATAACGGGCTATGGTATGGACGACATCTACGATTGCATACAAGAAGTATTCTATGGAGGAGAAGATCTTGAAAGGGTGTTCTACTAATTTTTAGCCTTTTTTACCGAAAAAATGATTCCACACCTTATCCTTTAGATGGTGAATATTCTTTACTGCCTTTCCCTTCCCCTCTTTCATCTCTTTTCCGTCAACAAGTGCTATTCCAACTGCTATAGGACTCTCCTTACCCTCAACCGTGACGTAAACGAAGTCCCCAGTTTTTATTCCTTCATCCGCATGGACAATTCCAGGTTTCATCACATCAGCACCGTTCATTATGTACGGCAAAGCTCCTTCATCGACTGTAACTTTCCACCTCTCCGGTTTAAACTTCAACGCGCCATACACAGTTAAATAAATCTTCCCTTCGTATTCGAGAAGGAGGGGTTCGCCATTAACGAGTATAACCGTTTTTCCATTTATTTTAACTCTGTCCATGTCACCGCTGACCACTATGCCAAGCTTTTTTAGCTCTGCAGCAATTGCTTTTGCTTCCTTTTTTCTCAACCTTCGCATTGCAGACCTCCGATATTTTTAAATATTGAAGGGCAGAGCAATTAAAAAGCCTTTTTGGAGGAAAGGCCATGGCAAACAGACCACTGGATGTACTGAACAGAGCTTTGCAGACACCAGTACTCGTGAGATTAAAAGGAGGCAGAGAGTTCAGGGGAATTCTGAACGGATACGACATTCACATGAACCTCGTACTACAGAATGCTGAAGAAATTCAGAATGGCGAAGTCGTTAGAAAGCTCGGAAGTGTTGTGATTAGAGGCGACACGGTCGTTTTCGTTTCACCATCGCCGTAGGTGATTTGAATGTCGGATGGAACAGCTGCAATGGGTAAGAGGGGGAGAAAGAGAGTTCATATTAGGTGCAGAAGATGTGGTAGGGTTTCTTTCCACAGAAGGAAGGGTTATTGCGCTGCATGTGGCTTCGGGAGGAGTAAAAAGCTAAGAAGTTATAACTGGATAAAAAAGAAAAAGGATACTTACTAGAAGGATTAACGTATTGAGATGTGTGGTATTGTAGGAGTGTACTGCGAGAATGAATCCCTTACTCCTCACATAACTTATTACAGCCTCTTTTCCCTTCAGCACCGCGGCCAAGAGTCGGCAGGTATAGCCGTGGTTGGGGAAGAGGAGGTTGAGTCGTACAAAGGAATGGGCCTAGTAACGCACGTATTTGATAGAAAAACGCTTGAAGGGCTGAAGGGAAGACTCTCCATTGGCCATGTCCGCTATTCAACAACTGGGACTTCAAGAATTGAGAACGCACAACCCTTGCTTGTTAAATCTAGGGCCGGAAGTATTGCGGTAGCGCACAACGGAAATCTTGTGAACTACTGGCAGCTCAGAAGAAAGCTCGAAGGAGAAGGAAGGACATTCCTGACGGACTCTGACACCGAAGTCATAGCTCAAATTCTCGCAACGAATTTGCTGGAGAAAGACATAGTTGAAGCGCTAAAAGAACTTGATTCTTGTTTGGTTGGAAGCTACTCACTCACCATGCTCGTTAACAACACGTTGATAGCCTATAGGGATCCCCTTGGCTTTAAACCTCTTTGCATAGGAAAGACAGACTACGGATATGTGATTGCCAGCGAAAGCTGCGCAATAGACGCAACTGGAGCAAGGTTCATGAGAGACATCAAGCCCGGAGAGGCGGTAATAATAAGGGAAGGCGAGCTAGAATTCGTGAAAATCAACGAAAGCAAAAGAAAAGCTTTTTGTGTGTTTGAGTACATCTACTTTGCCCGTGCCGACTCTATTATAGATGGTAGAAGTGTTTACAGCGTAAGGCACAACATCGGGAGAATACTCGCAAGAGAGAGCCCCGTTAATGCAGATATAGTTTCCCCAGTTCCTGATAGTGGTACAACTTCGTCTATCGGCTTTGCTCAAGAATCGGGAATACAGTACCTTGAAGCGCTAATAAAGAACAGGTACGTTGGCAGAACTTTTATAATGCCTGAGCAGAGCATGAGGGAGTTTTCTGTCCGAATAAAGATGAACGCCGTCAAAAGTAACGTCGAGGGAAAGAGGGTTGTCCTAGTTGATGACAGCATTGTTAGAGGTACAACTTCAAGAAAAATCGTGGACATGGTTAGGGCTGCGGGAGCAAAAGAAGTTCACCTCCGCATCGGCAGTCCGCCAATTATAGCTCCATGCTACTTTGGAATTGACATGTCAACGAGGGAAGAACTAATTGCATCTGGTAAGAGCATTGAAGAAATAAGGAAGACAATAAACGCAGATAGCCTTGCGTATTTAAGTCTAAAAGGTTTACTCGATGCCATAGGTGTAGACAAGCGCATGTTATGCCTCGCCTGCCTTACTGGGCTTTATCCCCTTTCCGTTCCGGGAGAGAAGTGTGTTGAGTAATTTTTATTTACCAAAAAGCTTATATAGAACTATAGTTCCACAAAAATTCGTTAGAAAAAGGAGGTGATGTGATGGCAACTCTGCAAGGGCAGCCAGTACTGATTTTGAAGGAGGGCACACAGAGAACGGTTGGAAGGGATGCACAGAGGCTGAACATAATGGCTGCAAGAGTTATTGCTGAGGCTGTCAGGAGCACCCTTGGGC
>QMZF01000190.1 GCA_003663055.1 Archaeoglobales archaeon
CGCATCACATTACTTTGAAATGCTCCGCGACATTAACGGAACGATTAAACCATCTCATTCGTCTGGAGATCCCTTGAAAGACTTGGTCATAATAAAAGAGAAGAACCAACGGCAAGGATTGATGAAACGAATAAACGAATTGATGGAATCTATATAAGACTTGAAGAAAATACAAAGGAATTGGAAGGGCTAAAGGCAGAGATAGCTGCTCTGAGGGCTAGGCAAGAGCTAATAGAGGATTTGACTAAGAGGGTTAGAAGGCTGGAAGAGAGGGTTTTTGCATGATTCGAGTTTACAGTCAATCTCTAAAATCACTATCCCATAACACAATTCAATCAAAAACTTATTTGTCTTCAAAATTAATATTCAGCATGCCTAGAAAACCTGGAATTGTTAAACACATTCCTCTAAGGGGTATCCGTTGAGAGATCATCAAAAAATGTTTTTAATAGTTATGGAGAGACAGGAAAATATGGAAGTCCATGAGATAAAACAGGCTGTAAGAGAAGTTCTGCAGGAAGAACTACCCAAAATACTAAAAGAAGTTATATTAAACCTCATACCCGAAGATGAACCAGAAAAAGATGAAGAGACGCTTATAGAAGAAGTGATCAGAGCAGACGACTACGTTCCGTTGGAGAATGTTCTGAAAAAATATGAATAAAGTACTGATCCACAGGAGAGTGATAAAGTTCTTGGATAATCTTGAAGAAAATAGAAGAGTAAGAATACTGGAAGTTTTGAAATCTTTAAGAAACTTCCCGCTGATTAGAGCAGACATCAAGAAGATTGGTAGTAAAACGTACAGGTTAAGGATTGGAAACATCAGAATAATTTTCGACTTTGACAAATGTGAAAACGCTGTTTTTGTTAAGCGTGTTGATTACAGAGGAAGAGCATACAAAAAATAGTGGGATTGAAGTTAGGCTAACTGCAAAGCCTTGGAGCACTGATAATATTTGGAAGGAATACCCAGTAGGAAACCGCTTAGGCCAATTAAGATTTAGTTTGATTTCTTTGCAAGGAAAATACTAGGTGTATATAGCAATTCCTAGCTTTTCAGAGCGTTTTCTCTACATAGGGTAATACTACTGCAAGCTTCGGCTTAATCCCTCTAACTCTCCGATCATTCACCTTTGACCATTTGCCGTCATTCTAATTCCGCTCGTCTACGTATTCCTGAGATGATAAATTGTATAAACCAAAAATTTTATTTATTTTTAAGTAAGAAAAATGCTATGGACGTTCAGAAGATCATAGACGGCGTGAGAGAGGCAGTGATGGGAGAGATGAGCAGAGAGTTCAGGGAGTTCAGAGCCGATGTAAGGGGGCAGCTTGAGGGATTCAGGCTTGCAATCGATACGATGAACAAAAGATTGGACAGCATTGAGTCAAGACTTTCGAACGTTGAAAACGATGTCAGGGCTTTGAATCTAAGGTTGGATGAGACGAACAAGCGGATAGATGCTGTTAGGGAGGAGCTTACTGCGAAGATTGATTCGGTGAGAGAAGAGCTTACTGGGAGGATAGATGAGACGAACAAGCGGATTGACGAGACGAACAAGCGGATTGATGCTGTTAGGGAAGAACTGACTGGAAGGATAGACTCGGTGAGAGAAGAGCTTACTGCAAGGATTGACGAGACGAACAAGAGAATAGATGCTGTTAGGGAAGAGCTGACAGCGAGGATTGGCGAGACGAACAAGCGTATAGATGAGACGAACAAGCGTATAGATGGAATTTACACAGGACTTAGAGAAAATACAAGGGAGCTGGAAGAGCTGAAAGCGGAAGTTAGTGTTCTGAAGGACAGACAGGAGCTGATAGAGGATCTGATTAAGAGGGTTAGGAAGCTGGAGGAGAAAGTTTTTGCGTGATTATAAATTTATACAGGTTAAAAAAATTTAAAATGAAAGGCAATCAAACTTGCAGGGAAAAAACTGAAAATCAGAGTGGGCATGGACCGTTTAATATCGAAGGTGAGGAAACCGAATTTGAACCCAAATAGAGAAGTCGTTTTCAGAGTAAATACGGCAGATTCCGTCATTCGGGTTTTCGCTTTAGCCAGAAGTGAACTTCGTAAGTTCTGCCATTTGCGTCGAGCACGAGCATGACCTTGGTTGGAAACGACATGTTGGCTGGAAGGACTATGCTCTCGTTTTCCTCCCAAACCTCCCCGCTCTTCAGCGTGAACCTCTTCGTCTTGATCAGCTCGCTACCCAGGTAGATTCTAAGGAAGTATTCTGTTTCCTTCGTTTCGTAGCTTTTTACTCCGTATCTAAAGGTAACTGTTTCGCCGGGATTGACGTAGTTTGAGTAGGATTCCGGGTAAATGTAGAGAGCTGAGTACGATTCCTGCATAGATATCCAAATGAGATAAGCTGCAACGATTGCCCCGAGAACCATGGCAACTATTGCAGCCTTAACCATGAGTTCGTCGATGGCTGAGGATTCTGAGTCGTCCTTTTCCGAAACCATTTGCTATTAAATTGAGCGTATAACATTTATAAATTTCGGTGTAAAACTATGATAATATATGTGAGCAGCTAATTGAACGGCGAAGAACGGTAGCTTTTTATAGCAGCCTATCAGCGCACTTTCATGCTAAAAAAATATGTTTACGTTGCTATTGCATGCGTTTACGCTGGTATAATATTTTACCTTTCGTCGCTCTCATCTCCACCCAATCCCATAAAGGCTGAGTTTTTATTTCAGCTCTACAGACTGATGAAAGACGCTGGCGTGGAATTTCTTGCATATCCCTTCTACTTCGCCTACAGGTATCCGGATAAGTTCGTACACATGGTCTTATACATGGGCTTCGGTTTTACGCTGAATCCCGCGCTAAGGAACACCGTTGGCAAACACACCGAGCTCTACTCGCTGGCCGTAGGTGTTTCTTACGGGGCGTTGGACGAATTTCACCAGAGCTTTGTCCCTTACCGATCCGCAAGCGCAGCTGACCTGCTTGCCGACTTCTTTGGACTGCTCATATCGCAGGTAATAATATTTACAGTGATGTACGTAAAGAGCATAAAAGGCAAGGCAGAGCGGGGAGAGTAGATGATTGCAGAAATCTTACACGTGTTCAGGGTTGTCTTTGGACTGATATTCCTCTTCTTCGTTCCCGGTTACGCTTTAACGCTGGCGTTATTTCCAAGGAAGGAAGAACTGAGCCTGGCAGAAAGAATAGGATTTGCAGGGGCTTTGAGCATAGTGGCCGACATCCTGACGACGTTATTCATAGATTTGGTTTTGCACATTCCGACGACGGGCCTGAACATATTCCTGTCGCTCTTAGCTCTGACTGCGATAGCTTTGGCTGTATGGAGGGTGGAGGTTTACTTTATTGAGAGGAAGGAGAAAGTTAAATTAAGTTAAATTAGGAGGAAATCAAGAAATGAAAATCGAAGAATTTATAGCCAGAGCCTGTGAGGGGAGAAGTTTAAGCG
>QMZF01000191.1 GCA_003663055.1 Archaeoglobales archaeon
CTATAGCCTCTTCGTATCTCCCCAATGCGGAAAGTTCATTCCCTCTTCTGTACAATTTCTCTGTCATCGCTTGACATTTTGTGGAAATAATTAATATATTTGTCTGAGAAAGCGAAAAGTAAAAACAGTAAAGTAGAGATCAAACTTAATATGCAAGACAGTTCCTACCTGCTTGAGCTGTGCGATAGATTTAAAGGGGAGTATCCCTATGCTTCAAAAAAGTTTGTAGAGCTGAGTTCAGAGGGCAGAGCTTTAGTCGTTGGCGACATTCATGCCGATTTTAAATCACTTGAGCGTATATATACTGAAATAAAAAACTTGGGCAAAAACGATAAGATAGTTCACCTTGGAGATTACGCTGACAGAGGAAATGAACCACACTTAGTTTATACAACTATACTATCCGCAGCTCTAGAGTATGGAGAGAATTTTATAATGCTGAAGGGAAATCACGATCACGCTACGGGGGATAGGCCTTTAGTTCATCCTTTTGATTTAGATTTAAAGCTTCAGCTTGTTTTTGGTGTGGATGAAGGAAGAGAAGTTTGCAGGCAGATAATGAAAAAGGTTTGGCCGAATCTACCCTACTCTGCCATAGTTGAGGAAAAGTACTGGTTCGTACACGGTGGTGTGCCAACTAAGGGAAAATTGGAAGGTACAGACGTTAAACGCAAGGAAATAGAGAATCCAGACGAAGAGATTCTATGGGAAATGCTATGGAACGACCCTACCGAAGATAGGAAAAACGGACTCAGTTTAAGGGGGTACAACATCTATACCTTTGGAAAAACCGCCACAAAAGATTTGCTGAACGAGCTGAACGTTAAAGTAGTTGTTCGTTCCCATGAGCCCTATAAGCTTCTAAAAGTCGAGCAAGATGGTATGGTGCTAACCATAGGCAGCTGCCCAAATGCTTACTCAATGGACAAGGGAGCATACCTGCTGATTGATTTGGAGAAAGAAGTTAATAGTGCTAAGGAGCTTTTAAACTTTGCAACGATCTTTCGAGCTTAGTTTTGATGAGTTCGTTATTGGTTTGCGTCATTTTATCCTTTATCGACTAAATTTGATTACATATATACAGCTAAGAAAAACTCCAAGCACGTAGTAGCCTGCGATGTTATAGCTTTCGAGTAAGAATACCTTGGCAACGAGCTTGAACTGCTTTCCTTCCATAAATCTCCATGGTCTAACTCCGTAATACATGAGATAAAGCTCGATGGGCCCAATGAGAGCAAATAAAACAAAAAATATAAGCAAGGCCAATCTTACACCTGTTAGCCAACCCATTAAAAAGCCTGCGGGCAAGTAACCAACAAATCTTTCGATTACACCGGCTTTTGCATGCTTTCGAGGTATCCGAATATCCTACTCGAGATAGTACTTTAAAATTAGGTCGAACGCAAAAACATCGAGGAGGGGCAAAAGCCAAAATAAAATTTTCATTACAAAGTATTTGTTTTTTCTCCTTCTTTGATGAGAATATACAGAATATCAGCCTCATGATCATATCTGACCTTCATAACCTACCCACCTACCTTTCTCTTCCCTCTTCCTTATTAAGTCTTCCTTTGTTGTCTTCATCACTGTCACAACCTTAATCCTGTCCTCCGAAATGCTAAAAACGACTATGTGCTTGTGCTGTCGTTTTTACCAATTGCAACGAAGTTTCCCGTCTTAACATCAATGAATCGGGATTCTGGATTTTTTTAGAGCTTTTCTTTGGCATGTCGAGGACTCAATCACTTGATCAACACCCAGTTTGAGTCTATGTCTAAGTTGTCATGGCTTTTTGCTATTAATTAAAAAGGAGGATGGGTAAAATTTTTTATATTTTTGCAACAAAAGAAAATCAGAGAAACAAAATAAAGGAAGGAGATATTTTCTTTCGAGCTTTTCTTAGATTTACGAACTTTCGAACCCATATCGGGATGGGGCCGGTGGGATTTGAACCCACGACCTGCGGGTCTCTTCGGGTCAGTGCTCCAACGGGTCATCACGCATCAGCAGACCCGTTTGTCATCATCACCGCTGGAGCCCGCCGCGCTGCCTGGCTACGCCACGACCCCTCATGAACACTGGGAGCGATTGATAATATAATTCTTGCGATGCAGTTGGAAGCAAAATTTCAAAACGTTTATATTTTGAGAAGCTTCTCAAGACTGAGAAGGTAGGAACCATGTTGGGTATACTCAAGCAACTGGCATTGATGAACGCAACACGAAAGGTTCTTAAGATAAGCTCGAAGGAGTTAGCGGAAAGGATAAATCAGAGCCTTCAGACTGCAGCAAGAAGACTAAAGGAGCTTGAGGATGAGGGACTAATAGAAAGGACACTCTACAAAGACGGTCAGTACATAGTAATTACCGAGAAAGGTAAGGATCTGCTTTACAAGGAATATATAGATTATAAAAAAATATTTGAGGGAGAGGAAGCTGTGGTAATTAAGGGCAGGGTTTTTGGAGGAGTTGGAGAGGGAGCGTATTACGTTTCCCTTGAAGGGTACAGGAAGCAGTTCATTGAAAAATTGGGCTTTGACCCCTATCCCGGAACTCTTAACTTGAAAATTCCGAAAGAACAGATGTACTTCAGAAAAATGCTTGACCAAGAAGAAGGGATCAGGATAGAAGGTTTCTCAACCGCAGATAGAACTTTTGGGGATGTTAAGGCATTTAAATGCAGAATAGATGGTGTTGATGGTGCCGTTGTACTTCCTAAGCGGACTCATTATCCTGGAGACGTTCTTGAGGTTATAGCTCCAGTAAAATTGAGAGAAAAGCTGGGGCTTAAGGATGGAGATACCGTGGAAGTGGAGGTGATACTGTGATTGAAGAAGCGTTGAAGGCCTTCAGGAAAGGTGAACCCGTTCTCATTTACGACTTTGACCACAGAGAAGGGGAGACCGATATCGCTATACCCGCTATAAACGTTACACCGAAAGATGTTGCAATGATGCGCAAGGATGGTGGTGGCTTGATATGTGTTGCAATACATCCGCTTGCAGCTGACAGACTCAAGCTACCATTTATGCACGATGTTTTAAAAGCTGCGAGTGCGCAAATACCAGAAATTTCTTCAATAGCATCCTTCGATATTAAGTACGATTCTCGCTCGTCGTTCTCTCTCTGGGTCAACCACCGTGATACGTTTACAGGCATAACAGACGTCGATAGGGCGCTAACAATAAGAAGGGTTGGCGAAGTTGTGGATCAGGTTATGCTCGGTAAAGAGTTCGATTTTGGCAGTGAATTCAGAAGCCCCGGCCATGTTGCATTGTTGAGAGCTGCGGAAGAACTCACCTACGAAAGGATGGGTCAGACGGAGTTAAGTGTTGCACTTGCAGAAATGGCTGGGATTTCTCCAGCGGTAGCAATTTGCGAAATGCTTGATGAAAGAAGCGGGAAGGCTCTCTCGAAATGCGAAGCTATGAAATACGCA
>QMZF01000192.1 GCA_003663055.1 Archaeoglobales archaeon
CGATTCCGTAATAAAGCTTGATAAAATAGCTACACTTTCAAAGAACCTAATCATTGGTGAAATCGGAGAGGTTGGAACCAAGGAACCAAGCTATTTTTAAGAGTGCTCGATTTCGTCAACAAATTCGTCAAAAATTTGTACGTTAAGTTACATTTCTGCTGTATCTCATAGCAATAACTCGTCAAGGAAGTTAAAGCCACTCATCATTCTGAAAAGTGCAACCGAAAATAAATCAAACTGAAGACCAAAAAAAAGTCAGAGGGATTGAAGGTTCTCAACGACTGCTTTGGCAAACTCCCTCGTACCAACCAAGTTGCCGCCTACGTGGCGGTGGATGTCGTAGGTTACGATTCTGCTCTGTATTGTCATCTCCACGGCCTTTTTTATCATCTCACTCCCTTCTTTCCACCCCAGGTACTCGAACATCAGCGCTCCGGTCAGGATTTCTGCGGTGGGATTTACCTTATTCTGACCTGCGTACTTTGGAGCTGAGCCGTGTACGGGCTCGAAAACACCCATCCCATCGCCTATGTTGCTGCCCGGAGCTACACCCAAGCCACCAACCATAGCTGCTGCAGCGTCGCTAATGTAATCCCCATTTAGATTTGGTAGTGCGAGGACGTCGTATTCTGCCGTTCTCGTCAGCAACTGCTGGAACATGTTGTCAGCGATGCGATCCTTTATGACGACCTTTCCTTCCGGCTGCTTGCCATCGTATTGACTCCAAAGTTCATCTTCTGTAATCGTATAGCCCGCGAACTCCTGCTTTGCAACCTCATAGCCCCAATCTCTGAAGGCTCCCTCTGTGTACTTCATTATGTTTCCTTTGTGCACGAGTGTGACGCTCTTCCTTCCATTCTGTATTGCGTACTGAATTGCAAGCCTTACAAGCCTCTTTGTTGCAAATTCGCTTATCGGCTTGATCCCTATGCCCGAGTCCTCCCTTATTTTCACTCCAAACTCATCCTTCAGGAATTTTATGAGTTTCAACGCCTCGCTACTCCTCCTCGGCCATTCAATGCCCGCATAAACGTCTTCTGTACTCTCTCTGAATATAACAAGGTTAACTTTTTCGGGCTCTCTGACCGGGCTTGGAACACCTTTAAGGTAGTAAACTGGCCTGACGTTAGCGTAGAGATCGAGCGTTTGCCTGATTGTGACGTTGAGACTTCTGAATCCTCCACCAACCGGAGTGGTTAGAGGGCCTTTTAGAGCAACTCTGAACTCCCTTATTGCGTTAAGGGTATCTTCGGGCAGGTAATTGCCGTAGAGCTTGTAAGCATCCTCTCCAGCGTAAATTCTGAACCACACTATCTCCTTGCCTATCTTTTCCGCTGCTTCGTTTAAAACCATGAGAGCTGCGGGCACAACGTCTTTTCCTATTCCATCACCCTCTATGTACGGAATGATTGGATTATCGGGCACTATGAGTTCTCCGTTCTCGTATCTTATCTTTTCTCCCTCTTCCGGCGGCCTTATCTTTTCGTAGTTCATGCCCCCGCATCGCTGGTGGGGATTTAAAACTTTTTGAGCTTGGCTAACTCGCTTAGAATTAGCACGAGTGATGAAACTGCGAGGATTTCAATCCAAGTAAAGATTGAGAGTGGAGTTGCTTGCAGCCAAGTTTGTGTTTGGGCGACGATTACTTGCAGGACAATCATCGCTAGGATACCGGGTAGAATTGCGGGATTCTTCCTTTTAAGTGCTGCAAAAAAGCTCTTATCGAGGTTTCTTGCGCTGAGGAGGTAGAATATCTCGAAAAACACTATCGTGTTCATCGCTGCAGTTCTTGCGGCAACATCGTTTTCCTGTGAGAAGAATAGAAAATAAGCTCCAAGAACCATTAAAAGAGAAACCCATCCAATTCTAACCACTATCTCTCTGCTCAGAAGTTCTCCCTTTGTTGGCTTCTTTAGCTCGTTAGCGGGCTCAAAGACGAGCGTTGTGCCCAACAGCAAAGCTGTAACCGTGTTTATCCACAGGATCTGAATTGGGAGGATTGGAAGTGCTAAGCCTATAAGGAATGCTGAAAAGATAGCAAGTCCTTCTCCTCCGTTTGTTGGTAAAGTCCAAGCTAAAACCTTCTGTATTTTTTTGAAGACTTTTCTACCTTCCTCTATTGCTGCAACTATTGTGGCGAAGTTGTCGTCGATTATTACCATATCGCTCGCCTCTTTTGCAACTTCCGTGCCTGAGCCCATTGCAACACCTATATCAGCTGCTTTTAGAGCTGGAGCATCGTTGACGCCATCGCCAGTCACAGCTACGATTTCTTTCCTCTTCTGAAGAGCCCTAACGATTCTAAGCTTGTGTTCCGGCAAAACTCTCGCAAAGACGCCTATGCCTGTTGCGAACTCTTCGTCGCTCATTTTTTCTACGTCTTCTCCCGTAAGAACTTTGCCTTCAATTCCGAGTTCTCTCGCTATTGCAAGGGCAGTTGCTGGATGATCACCGGTTACCATGACAACCCTCACTCCAGCCTCTTTGCATTTTTTTACAGCCTCATAACTCTCCTTTCTTGGAGGATCGATCATGCACTGAAAACCTAGAAAAATCATGTCGCTGACATGCTCTTTTATTTTGAATCCCTCCGCATCTGCGGGTTTGTACGCAAAAGCTAGTATGCGCATCCCCCTTGAAGCGAAGTCCTCTGCAACTCTGTTGAGGTATTCAGCATCTATCCGGATTGGTTTGCCTTTGACCATTGCGTGGGAACACATCGCAATTATGCGCTCCGGTGCGCCTTTAGCGTAAACCATGGCTATTCCATCCTCCTCAACGGCTGTGGCCATGAAGCGTATAGCTGGATCGAATGGTATTTCATCTATCGTCTTCCAGTCCCTTTCCCTGATTCCGGCCTTTGCAGCAACTTCCAGCAATGCTATCTCCATTGGATCTCCACTAATTATGTATTCGCCGTCCTCCTCTCTGTATATCGCCTTGTTACAGATGTAGCCGGCGAGGAGGGTCATCCTTACCTCCCTTACATCCACTTCACCAACTACATCGGCATCGTATTCTTTGCTGCCTGCAAATACCTTAACGACCTTCATTTTGTTCCTTGTTAGCGTTCCGGTTTTATCGGTGCAAATCGTTGTCACACTTCCGAGCGTTTCAACTGCTGGCAACCTCCTCACCACCGCCTTTCGAGAAGCCATGTCCCTAACGCCCATGGCGAGAATCATCGTCACCAACGCTGGGAGCGATTCTGGTATTGCAGCTACCGCCAACCCTACGGAAGCGAGAAATGTAAAGTCGAAGCTGTAGCCTCTGTAAACTCCTATGAGAAAGTTGAAGGTCGAAACAACAAGTATTGCAAAGAAAATCCTTTTTCCAAGTTTTTTCATCTTTTTCAACAGCGGCGTCTCTGTTTCTCTTTCCTTCTCAGTTTTCCTGGCTATCTTTCCTATCTCGGTCCGTTCGCCGGTAG
>QMZF01000193.1 GCA_003663055.1 Archaeoglobales archaeon
CGGTTGAGAAGAGGATCGAGGCTGCCGACTACAGAAGGGAGCAGATAAAGAGGGTAATCGATGAGAAGAATGCCGAAATGCGGAGAATTGATGGAGAAATAGCAGCTTTGACCGCTAAAATAGAAGAAGGTAAGCGAAGGGCGGAGGAGCTAAAACGTGAACTCGAAGAGCTCAAGTCGGAGGAAGAGAGGGTTGGAAAAGAAGTCAAAGAGCTGAGAAAGCTTAGAGATGAGCTATTTGAGAAAATAAACGCATTAGAGAAAGAAAAATCGGCGTGTGAGTTTGGTATAACGACTATTGAGGAGAAGATAAAAGCAAGAGAAGAGGCTCTTTCAGCAGTAATGGTGGAGATAGGTGGAATAGATTCAGGTAAGATCGTTGAGGGAGAAATTCCCCAGCTAAGCGAAGTTGTAGCGAGGGTTGAGAGTATAGACAGGGAGCTTGCAAGCTTTGGAGACGTAAACCTGAAGGCCATACAGGAGTACGAGGATGTGAAAGCGAGGCGCGACGAATTACTTGACAGGAAGCTGAGGCTTGAAAGGGAAAGGCGGGAAATCCTTGACAGGATAGCGAAGTACGAGCAGATGAAGAGGGATGCGTTTTTCCAGACCTTTAATGCGATAAACAGGAATTTTGCGGAGATAGTGGCAAAGCTTACGGATGGAGAGGGTGAGCTCTACCTTGACAGCGATGACCCATTCAACAGCGGTTTGAACATCAGGGTAAAGCCGTACGGAAAGACTGTTCAGAGAATAGAGTCGATGAGCGGAGGAGAAAAAAGCCTCATAGCTCTTGCGTTGATATTTGCCATTCAAATGCACAAGCCTGCTCCCTTCTACGCCCTTGATGAGATAGACATGTTCCTTGACGGCGTAAACGTCAGCAAGGTTGCGAAGCTTATAAAGGAGCGCTCTAAAGACGCGCAATTCATTGTAGTTTCACTTAGAAAGCCCATGCTTGAAACAGCCGACGTTATAGTTGGTGTTACGATGGGGAGGGATAACTCATCGATAGTGACGGGTATAAAGGTGAAAGCCTAGGAGAAAGCTTGGATAACTTAATTCTTGAAGACCCGGTTGGAATGCTCGTTGAGATGGCGAAACGGGGCGAGATAGACCCGTGGAACATAGACGTTGTGGAGGTAGCTGACCGTTTCCTTCAAGAGCTTGAAAAGGCTCAGAAACTTGATTTGAGAATTTCTGGAAGGGTTTTGCTTTATGCAGCGATACTCGTCAGAATGAAGGCTGAAGTTCTCGCCAATGAAGCTCTTAGAGTTGACGACAGCGAAGAACAGGCAGAGCTAATTCCAGATGAGATAGATTTCGGGGAGTTTTTCGATGAAGGCTTTACGGATTTCAAAGACTCAGCTGAGAGTGTTGAAGGCGATGAACTGATATCCTTTCTTTTAACACCCCACAGAAAGGTAAGGAGATTTACTACACTTAAAGACTTGATAGATGAACTGAAGAGGGCTGAGGAGGTCCATAAAAGAAGAAAGAGGAGAAAAAGGAGGGAAGAGGAAAAGGATGTTAAAGTCATTCTTGAAACACCTCACGAAGAAAACATCGAGGACACCATCGCTCTCGTGGAGAAGGAGCTCAGCAAGTTATTCAGCAAAAATCGAGTGCTCTACTTCTGGGAAGTCGTTAAAGGAAAGAACAGGGAGGATATTCTTTCGTATTACCTTTCCATTCTCCATCTTGCTTTTAGAAAGAAGCTTGAAGTCGAACAGCAGCGTATATACGAGGACGACATCGAAATCAGGTGGCTGGGAGAATGAAAAAGGTTGTTGAAGCTATCCTTTTTACATCGCCCGAAGCTCTCAACGCTAAGAGGATAGCCAGAATAGCCAACACAAGCGTTGAAGAAGTTGAAAGGGCTATATCTGAGCTTATTGAGGAATACTCATCGAGAGATTCGGCAATAGAGGTTATCGAAGTTGGAGGAAAATACTTGATGCGCGTCAAGCCAGAGTATCACGCATATGTGGAGAGATTTGCGGAGAAGGACATGGACAGAGGAACTCTAAGAACCCTTGCTGTGATCGCTCTTAAACAGCCAATAATGCTTTCAAAACTTGCAAAAATAAGGGGGAATAAATGCTACGAGCACGTAAGGAAGCTTGAGGAGATGGGGCTGATAAAGGCGGAGAAGAAGGGGAGAACGAGACTTCTGCGAACAACCAAGAAATTTGCCCTCTACTTCGGGCTGAAAAGCAATGATCCAGAGGAGATCAGAGAGTTTTTGAGGAAGGCTGTAAAAAAGGATTCTGCTCTTGAAAAATACATATCTCTATGAGGGAAGTTGTTCTTAGAGTTGCGGAGAAAATTGGAAGAAACGTTGTAACAGAAGAGGAAGTGGAAAGGGTATGTAGGAGGGTGCTTCTCGAGCTGAACCTTTGCCCACACGAGCTAGTTGATGAAGTGAAAAGGGCTCTGCTCAACGAGCCTGTAACGCTTTCAACCTTTTACTCCGATAGATTTGAAATTGGTGGCGCAAGATACTACGCAGTTCATGGAGTAAAGATTGAAAAGCAGGAAATTGAAGTGGCCTATAGGGAGTATGCTAAGTCAAGAAGGTTTCTCGATTCTCTCGAACTCATGGAAAGGCTCGCCGATAAGTTTTTTTACGATTACTCTTTAAGAGAGGGCGTAGTTAGGGAGTACATAGGGCGTAGGAAGTACGGAGTGTTTTTCACGCTGATTGAGGATCTTTTCGAAGACGTGCGCATTCATGCAAGATTTGCTTCGCGTTACAACGGAGAGTACGTTGTTGTGGTTCCCACGGAGGAAACGCCTCTGCCATTCATAAAGTTCTTCAAAAACTACTCTGAACTCGTAAACTCGTATGGCATAAAGGTGTGGGTTGCGGATGTTGATAGGGAAAGTTTGGATCCATTTATTGGTTATCCGCGAGATTTGAAGCTTTTGAGCAGATTTAGAAATCCGGAACTCGCAACGAAGGTTGCATCTCTTTGGAGGGTAAAGGTAAAGGAAGTGGACTAGATTATGAATGGTTTGGAGATAACGCCAGAGGAATCTGAAAAGAGGTTTGGAAAAGGCCTCTCTAAGAGCTACTTGACGTTAGTTGATGAAGAGAGAAACATGGCTGAGATTTTTGAGAAATGTAGGGCGAGAGGATGCGCAGAATGGAGCCTGATGAACAGGCTACGTTCGAGTGAACTCATAAAGCAGGGTTGGGTGGAAGGAAAGACGTTGATAATGCGCTCTAGAATCGGAAAAGGAGCGGTGAACCTTAACGAAGGCACTCATGGCCTTGAAAGCGTTGAAATCAAGGGGGATAACGTTTACACCACGTGGTGCACAAAGGGCTATAAAGAAATTCTAAAGTGCCTTTCTCAGGCGAGAGGAGTCATAAAATCGATTTTATACTCTGAGGAGGGAGGTGTAGA
>QMZF01000194.1 GCA_003663055.1 Archaeoglobales archaeon
AGATCAGTTCTTCTAAAGGCATGATGTCCCAGTAATCTCCAAGCTTATCTACCAAAGCTATGCTGTTAGCGGTGTTAGCATTCTTGAATTCTCCTGCTACAAGGACCTTCCTTGATGCATCGTCACTGATTGCACCGAACTTTATTCCATCCTTCTCAAACCAGTCAATATGCCCTGCTGACATTGAATGTTCCCTTTCATACCTTACGTACGGCTTTCTCCTTCTCTTTTTCTTTGGTTCTTCCTTTGCCAAGCCTTCTTTCAACAGAAATTTGTGAATGCCATAAATGCTCTATCACCTTTTCGAGTCTTCTTGCTCCAAGCTTGTATTTCATTTTGGCTTCCCTGATTATTTCCTTCTCCTCCTCGCTTAATTCCTTAACCTTCCTCCCTTTTTTATCGGTTTTGAGGTATTTAAAGTCAAATTTTTTGGGATTATACACTTTCTCCGAGCATTTCAAACTTCTATTAAATCTGAAATGTTTGGCAAAAATAGGACGTAAAAGCGAAAGATGACTTGCCGTAATAAATCTATTCAACTTAATGGGGTGGGTGAAAGCACCTTCCAAGTATACGTCGCCAAATACATAAACGGTGTGTCAAGCAGTGCTATGGCCACCTTTATGATGTATTGACCTAAAATCATTCCAACTAAAGCTTCTCCAGGCACAACCCCATAGAACGCTATCGTTATGAAAAGTACGGTGTCTATAAGCTGAGACACCATTGTTGATGCATTATTCCTGAGCCAAAGGTATTTGCCACCCGTTTTAACCTTCCAAAAATGGAAAGCATAAACATCATGGGTTTGTGAGATTAGATAGGCAATCATTGATGCAATAACGATGCGTGGAGCAAAGCTAAAGATTTCTTCAAAAGCTTTTTCGAGTTCTGGTGGCATCACATAGCTTGGAGCAGGTTGCCAGCTTACAGCTATGAGGATAGATACAAGAGCTACGATGTTCGCAAAAAAGCCAGCAATTACAGCCCTTTTACCGTATTCTTTTCCGTAAATTTCGCCTAGGATGTCGGTTATAAGGAAAGTCGATGAGTAAACGAGTACACCCGCGGGGCCTATAAGTGCTCCCACGGCAATTCTCTTTACAGCCAGAACGTTAGCTAGAACGGCCAAAGCTGCAAATATGCCTACGGCTATCTCAACGCCATATCGCTCAGCAAGCACTATAGTTAGTGTTACTATTCCGAGTGTTGCTACCGCCCATGTAACGAACTCAAACACAAGTGCCGCTCTTAGTTGTAATTTAAATATTTTTTCGCATGAGACTAAAACCCGTGTAAGCCTAAAGCTCGCAAGGCTGAGATTTAAAGTTCGAGAAGCTCCTCCTCACTCATACCCGAGATGTCCATAACTGTCATTCCGGTTTTGAGTTTCCTAACCTCCTCGCTACTGATAATCTCTTTAACAGCATCCTCAGAGAGGACGAGGCTATTACCGAATGGATCTTCAAGGATCAATGTTAGTTCCTCATCACCCTCAATCGTGTTCCTTATCTTTTTAATTATCTCGTCGCATCTTGCTACCTTCTCTTTATCTTCAGCATTCCAAGAGCGGGCCATTTTGACTATGTCTTTAATGCGCATAAGTACACCCTCAAGATTGGTTATAAAGGCTTGTGACGCCGGGCCGGGTTCGATGTCTACACCCAACTCTGGAATCCTGATCGTTCCGGAAGTTGACCGAATTACCTTCGTAAATAGATTGTTCCTATTAATCTTAACTCTGAATCTGACAGGCTCCTTTATACTCGTAACTATGGAATCCGCATGCTTAAAACCGCACTCACAGCTTATTGAGGTTAACAGTACGGTTCCAAAATAGGGAACATCATACGTAACAGTCACTATGTCGATATCCCTTCCGCAGGATGGGCAAGGAATCATAGTTCACCCGAACTTACAAGCTACCTTCTGAGCCCCCTGATCTTGTTTCTGTCCACCTTTATTCCAGTAGGAGTTATGATTATGTAATCTTCTCCTAGACCAACTATGTCACCGTTTATGTCATCGGCAAGCTGCTTTAAATCCTTTAGAATTCTGTCAAGGGTTAGCTTATCGTGTTTCAGGAAAGCTATATCTGCAATAACGATGTTACCCTCGTAAACCTGCCTTCTAACTTCTGTAACCTCGTTTAATCCTGTTATCTCCGCAACCTTAACGTACGTTGCAGCCTCGCCAGCGATTTCTGATTCGTATTCGCTGAGGTCGAGTTCTTCGTAGTCTGCGGGCATAACCCTTTCTGGTTTCCCTATCAACTTCTCTAAGAACCCCATGAACCCTCACCTTTTAGCTGTAGGTAATTTATGGTATTTAAATTATCCGGCTGGGAGAAAACTAGGAGAAAACGATAAACGCAAGGATGGCAAGCTGAAAACAATGAAGTCGATGTCTTCAGCCGACATAGCTGCATGTGTTTTTGAGTTGCAAGAGCTCGTAGGCGGTAGAGTTGACAAGATATATCATCACCCCCCAGACGAGATAAGGATAAAAATTCGTAGTGCAGGAAGGAAGGACCTCATACTCGAAGCAGGAAGGCGAATTCATGTAACCAAATTTCCAAAGGAGAGTCCGAGGTTTCCGTCGAGTTTCGCAATGTTGCTGAGGAAACACCTTGAGGGAGGAAGAATAAAAAGCATCAAACAGCACAACTTCGATAGAGTCGTTGTGATAGAGATAGAAAAAGAAGAACCCCGACTGCTAGTGGTAGAGCTATTTTCCAAGGGTAATGTAATACTTACAGACAAAAATTTAAAGATAATCATGCCCCTCAAACCTTTTTTCAAGCCAGGAGAGACATACAGATTCCCAGAAAGCAGAATAACGCCTTTCGAACTTAACGCTGAAAAACTTAAAGAAATTTTCAGCGAGGAAAGAGGGGTTGTTAGAGTCCTTGCGAGAAATGGACTTGGTGGACTTTACGCGGAGGAAGTTTGTTTAAGGGCTGGTATCGACAAGAACAAGCCCGCAAATGAGCTTAGTGAAGAAGAAATCGAGAGGGTAGCCCATGCAATTGAATCCATTTTCGGGGCAATAAAGGAGAAAAAGTTTGTACCCCACGTTGTCGTCAAAAACGGAGAATACGTCGATGCTCTTCCCATAGAGCTTCATATTTACGATGAATACGAAAGAAAATACTTTACTGCTTTTAACGAGGCTCTTGACGAGTATTACGCGAGGATAATTAGTGAAGCGAGAGAAGAAGAGGGTGAAGAACTAAAAAAGCTTAGAGCTAGGCTGGAAAAGCAGCTCGAAGCCAGGAAGGAGTTTGAGGAGGAGATGGAAAGGTACAGAAGAGCTGGGGATGCCGTTTACGAGAACTACCAACTCCTTGAACAGATCCTCGAAGCGTTTAGAAGGGCGAAACGGCAAAAGTCGTGGGATGAAATAAAAAGA